>JAGCUM010000248.1 GCA_017962865.1 Spirochaetales bacterium | reverse complement strand
GGCCGGTCTTGTGTACGTAATCATCGCCCTGGTGGTCAAGAAAGTCGGAGTAGAGTGGATCAACAAGATCATGCCGGCAGCTGTCATCGGACCGACAGTCCCCATCATCGGACTCTCTCTGGCTGGCAATGCAATCGGCGATCTCACCACTGCTGACGCCGGCGGATCCTCATACGCAGCTCTCGTCTGCGGTCTCGTGACTCTGTTCACAGTCATCGGATGCTCCATCTACGGCAAGAAGATGGCCAGACTCATCCCGTTCGTAATCGGAATCGGAGCAGGCTACATCGTATCGCTCATCTTCACGGTCTGCGGAGTCAAGATCATTGACTTCACACCGTTCCACAACCTCCTTACAAACGGCAAGGTCACATTCGCAACATTCTTCAATATCCCGCAGTTCACCTTCATCGAAGGTTTCAAGGGATTCAAGGAGATGAACCTTGCTTACCTCGGCACAATCATCGTGGCCTATGTCCCGGTTGCATTCGTAGTCTTCGCCGAGCATATCGCTGACCACAAGAACCTCAGCTCAATCATCGGCAAGGACCTCCTCAAGGAGCCCGGTCTCAACAGAACACTCCTCGGTGACGGAGTCGGAAACATGGTCAGCGCCTTCTTCGGCGGTTGTGTCGACACAACATACGGCGAGTCAGTCGGATGTGTCGCCATCACAAGAAACGCCTCGGTCTACACGATCCTGGTCGCTGCCTTCCTTGCAATCATCGTTTCCTTCATCTCACCATTCGTCGCAGTTCTCGATTCCATCCCGGCCTGCGTCATGGGCGGTGTCTGCATGACACTCTACGGATTCATCGCTGTATCAGGTCTCAAGATGATCCAGAAGGTCGACCTCGAGGACAACAAGAATCTCTTCACGGTCTCCGTAATCCTGATCGCAGGAATCGGCGGACTTGCAGTCAGCTTCGGATCAGTCACAATCACCTCTGTTGCATGTGCCCTGATCCTCGGAATCATCGTGAACGCACTCCCGAAGAAGAAAGACTGACGACAGTCAATCTAACGAGAAAAGAGGGCCATCGATTATTTCGGTGGCCTTCTTCATTTTCTCGAAAAAACACTTGCCAAAGATGATAATCTTGTGTACAGTACATTCTGTCGCAAGACAATTGCCACCTTAGCTCAGCTGGCCAGAGCACGTGACTTGTAATCTCGGGGTCGTCAGTTCGAATCCGACAGGTGGCTAAATATGGAGAGGTTCCCGAGCGGTCAAAGGGGGCAGACTGTAAATCTGTTGGCTCAGCCTTCGAAGGTCCGAATCCTTCTCTCTCCACTTCAAAGGACTTCCTCGAAAGGGGAAGTCCTCGTTGTCTATACAGGCATTTTCAAGGGGTAAAGATGGGTTCCTGCTTCTATGACAAAGGTCTTCGGTTCGAGTGTCAGGGCTGCGGCTACTGCTGCGGATGCGAGCCGGGATATGTCTTTCTGAGTGAAGGAGATATAGAACGCATGGCATCGGGCCTCGGTATGGAAAAGCAGGCCTTCATAGATACTTGGTGCCGAATCGTCGACATGGGTATGTTCAAGATGATCAGCCTCCGGGAGAAGGAGAACTACGATTGCATTTTCCTTCAGGACGGCAAGTGCAAGGTCTACGACAGCAGGCCCAGACAGTGTTCAACCTATCCGTTCTGGGCCCATGTCCTCGAAGACAGGGAGTGCTGGGATGAAGAAGCCCGCTCCTGTCCTGGAATGAATAAGGGTAAACTCTTCACCAAAGAGGAAATAGACGCTATATTGAGAATCAGGCTCGAGAATGAGCCTGTTGTGATTATGTAGGGGCAAGATGGCGCAGTACTCCGAATCCGTGATTGAAAGCATCAAAAGCCGCCTCACCATGAGTGAGGTCGTTTCTCCGTATGTGCGTCTTACCCGCAGAGGGGATCGCTACTGGGGACTTTGCCCGTTCCATCAGGACAAGAATCCTTCATTCACCGTAATGGACAACGGCGGTTCGAACGGCGGATTCTACAAGTGCTTTGCCTGCGGAAAGGGCGGCGGTCTTTTCCAGTTCATTCAGGAAATCGAGCATGTGACATTCCCCGAAGCAGTCGAGATTCTTGCCAAGCAGGCAGGAGTTGAGCTGAAGGAGGAGAGTGAAGAGGAAAAGAGGCTCCAGGACAGGAAAAAAGCCACCTCTGACATGTACAACAGGCTCTGCAGCTATCTCCACCAATACCTTCTCAAGAGTCCGAGCGCCGAAAAGGCCCGCGAGTACATCGCTAGACGCGGTATCACGGATCAGACATGCGAGACTTTCCAACTCGGTTATGCACCTGCACAGGGAGAATTCCTGAGGGGGCTTCTCTCAAAGCACAACTATTCAGAGGACCTTCTGCTTGAAAGCGGACTGTTCCAGAAGGGAGATCTCAACAAGGGTTTCTTCCGCGACAGGATCATGTTCCCCATCCGTACCTGGCAGGGAAACTGCGTCGCTTTCAGCGGCCGTGACATGTCCGGTTTCAGTGAAGCTCCGAAGTACAAGAACTCTCCCGAGACAATGCTCTACAGCAAACGCAATGTCCTCTTCGGATTCTATGAAAGTCTTCCTGCTCTGAAAGAGAAGAAGCAGATAATCATCTGTGAGGGCAATTTCGATGTCATTTCGCTCCATCAGGCAGGACTGAACTACAGTTGCGCCACCTGCGGAACGGCACTTACACCCGAGCATCTGAAGATGATAAAGCGTTATTGTGACAAGATTTATCTGTTGTTTGACTCTGATACTGCAGGTCAGGAAGCAACACGCAAGGCTCTTATCCTCTGTCAGCAGCAGGACATACAGAATTTCGTGATGAAACTCGAGGGTGCCAAGGATGCTTCGGAGATGCTTGAGAAAAACGGTCCTCAGGCACTGGTGGAAAGTTGTGTAAATTCAATTCCCGGCTTTTCTTATCTTGTAACTTCGGCTTTAAAATTGTATGATATACGGCAGCCCAAAGGCAAAACGTCAGTTTTGAAGGAGGTTAAACCCTATCTTGACGCCACGGCATCGAGTATCGAGCGTCAGGAATACATCAGATATCTTTCCGAAAGACTTCGGGTATCAGAAGATCAGCTGTTAAGCGATTATCAGAGACAGGGTACGGATGAGCCGTTGCAGCAAGAAAAGGCTCCGGCAGCAGTTACAGTAAAATACAACCCCCTTAAAGTCTCAACCCAGCTCAATGCAATGCTGATTCTGTTAAGAAACCGGTCAAGGTTCGAGAAGTTCCGTAATGAAATCAAACCAGGCGATCTCACCGACGATGCAGCACGCAAGCTGTATACCGTGCTTGAAGACGCGAGCAGACAGGAACTCAGGACAGACGACATGGTGCTTCAGACGATAGACGAACCGGAGCTCAGGGACCTGGCCGCTGCGGCCTTCACCAGCAGGATGTATGAACGCATGGACGTAGACAAGACTCTCGAGGATGCGGTGTTCCAGTTGAAACTGGCCAAGCTGGAGGAACGGAGAAGCGCAGTGCAGAGGATGCTCTCAGGCGGAGAGATGGACATGATGGATGAGCAGGAGTTTGCCTACCTGCTTCAGACAAAGAGCTCCCTCGACAAGGAGATTCTTGAGCTGAAGGGCGAGATGGAACTTAAGGAACGGAAATGACCGAAGAGAACAGAAGCGAAATACTGCAGAAACTGATCTATTCTGCACAGAACGAGAATTCTTTCACCATTGCTGATCTCAATGAATACCTTTTGTCGGAGCATGTCGATGCCGAGGAAGATATTGCATTCTTCAGGGACGAACTGCGCGCAAAGGGTCTTCTGATCGAGAACTCGGAGGAAGAGGAATCGGACTTCATCGATGAACCTACCAGCGACGAGATCGCCGACATGGAGGACGAAGGGGAGGAAGATGACCTTCTTGCTTCGGAGGACGATGAGGACCTCCTGGAGGATACCCCGATAGACCTTCTTGAAGAGCCGACCGACGAGGACCTGGAAAAGGTGGAGGAAGAGGAGTCCGAGGACGAGGATGAAGATGAGGATGACGAGGAAAACCTCGATGAGAGGGATTCCTACACCAAGAGCTTCATCCGCGAGAACTATTCCGAGAGCTCCGGTGCGGAAGTCATGACCAACATCGACGAGGATGTCGAACAGGCTGTCAGAAACAGACCCAGCGTCCTCGGTACCGATAAGGGTGAGACCAGTTCCGATGATCCTATCCGCCTCTACCTGCGTGAGATCGGCCGCGAGACCCTTCTGACTGCAGATGAGGAAGTCGAACTCTCCAAGCAGATGGAAGAGGGCGCACTGATCATCAAGAACGTGATCCAGCAGTCCGGTATCATGATCACCTGCTTTACCCAGATTCTCGAGAAGCTCAACACCAAGTATGAGGAAGCCGAGGATTACAATGCCAAGGATCAGAAGGAACTGATTACCGAGCAGAAGCGTTATTGCACCTTCTACAGGGAAAGCCTCAAGGAATGCCAGAGTGCATTGAAGAACTACAATGAGCTCAAGCAGAACAAGTTCGCTTCCGGTGAAGAGGTTCTTCATAACGACGAGCTCATCAAGAAGAAGAACAGCCTTCTCAAGAAGCTCTCACAGATCGAAATCCAGCCGGAAGAGATCACCATGTTCACAGACAGGTTCATCTCAGCCGAGCACGATATCAATGAACTCAAGAACAACCGCCTGATTCTGGAGGACAAGCTTCAGGTTTCAAACGACAAGGAAGTTAGACAGCTCTCTCGTGACCTCGTCACACAGAGCAAGCGTTTTGCCGTTGAATCCAAGC
>JAGCUM010000247.1 GCA_017962865.1 Spirochaetales bacterium | reverse complement strand
GTCTCTCAAGCTGCTCGCGTGTTCTGGTTCCGGCTATCTTTTTGTATATCTCTAGTTTCACGGTCGGGTCGGAGATATAGGAATCCGGTATATAACCGCTGTAATCGAGTTCCAGGAAGACCTCGGTCTCCGGCTTTTCTCCCGTCTTCTGTATCTTTGCAATTTCCTCATCAAGAAGACGGATGTACATATCAAGTCCGACTGCGGACATGAAACCGCTCTGCTCCCTGCCCAGCAAATTACCTGCGCCACGGATTTCCATGTCCTTCATGGCAACCTTGAATCCGCTTCCCAGCTCGGTATGCTCACTTATGGTCTGCAGCCTCTTGATGGCAGTCTCGGAGAGGAGCCTGTCTGCAGGATAGAAAAGATAGGCATAGGCTTCACGGTCGGACCTGCCTACCCTGCCCTTGAGCTGGTAGAGTTGCGACACGCCGTAAAGGTCCGAACGGTCTATGATTATGGTATTTACGTTCGGAATGTCTATTCCGTTCTCGATTATCGTCGTGGAAATCAGAACCTGAATACCTTCGTAGACGAAGCGCCTCATGGTATCCTCAAGGGCATCGCCCTTCATCTGACCGTTGGCTGTCTCGAATATGATGTCAGGCATGCGCATCCGGAGCATCGTGGCCACCTCTTCGAGCGTCTCTATCCTGTTATGAAGGTAGAATACCTGTCCATGGCGGTTGACCTCGGCTCGGATTGCCCTCTCCACCGTATCCAGATCGAAACGTTCGATATATGTCTTGATCGGTTTTCTGTCGATGGGAGGAGTTGTAAGAAGGCTCATGTCCCTTATCTGAAGAAGTGACATGTAAAGTGTTCTCGGGATAGGAGTTGCAGACAGGCTCAGACAATCGACATTCGTCTTCATCTCCTTGATCCTGTCCTTATCCTTGACACCGAAACGCTGCTCTTCATCTACTATCAGAAGCCCCAGGTTCTTGAACAGGACATCCTTCTGGATGATCTTATGGGTTCCGAAGAGTACATCCATCTGACCGTCGGCCAGTGCGGAGAGAACCTTCTTCTGCTCCTTGGGTGCAACCATTCGGCTCAGAAGCCCTACCTTGAGAGGAAAATCATGAAGACGGTTCTTGAAGTTCGAGTAGTGCTGCTCGGCAAGAATTGTGGTCGGAGCCAGGAAAGCAACCTGCTTTCCGCTCATCACGGCCTTGAAAGCCGCCCTGAAGGCGATTTCCGTCTTGCCGTAACCGACATCTCCGCAGATCAGACGGTCCATGACATGAGGACTTTCCATATCGTCTTTCACATCTTGGATACAAGTCAGCTGATCCTCGGTCTCGTCATATTCGAATTCAGCCTCGAACCGAAGCTGCCAGTCATTGTCCCTGTCGAAGGCAAAGCCCTGGCTGTTCTTGCGTCTTGCGTAAAGGGAAATCAGCTTGCTTGCCAATTCCTCCGCACTCTTACGGGCCTTGGCCTTCTTGTTCTCCCACCCTGCAGACCCGAGCTTGTCGATGTGGGGAGCCTCCCCTGCCGAGCCTATGTAGCGCTGGACAAGGTTTGCCTGCTCGATCGGAACATAGAGGTTCTCCTTGTCCGCGAACTGGATCTTGATGTAATCACGCTCCCGCACCCGGTCTATCTTCAGGAAGATACCGATACCGTAGTTCACATGGACGACATAGTCGCCTTCATGCAGTTCCACAAAGCTGTCCAGGGCCGAACTCTGGGTGTGCTGGAGTGTCTTTACAACCTGCTTCTTTCGCCCGAAGATCTCGCTCTCGCAGAAGACTATGAAGCGTTCGCTTCTGATTGAGAATCCTCCGGAAAGATTGCCTACTTTGTAGGTAATGCTTGAAAAATCACTCAGCATCGTCTCAAGACGCTGTCGTTGGACATCCGTTGAGACATAGATGTTGATGTTCCATCCATCGGAGGAAAGCCCTTCGAGATCCTGTTTGAAGAATGTGAAATTGCCGAAGTATGACCTCGGTCCGTCTATATCGAATCTGAAGGCACCTGCCTTCTGTCCGCTGATATCCAGAATTGTCATCGAACCGGATGCACCCGAAAGGAAGCTGTCCCAATCGAAGAGCATCTCGTCCGGCCTGATGGCAGAGCGGTCCTGCTGATAGGCATGTCTGTACAGGCTCTTGGCCTCCAGCTGCATGCTCTTGTAGCTGCTCTCCAGCCTCTTGTCTCCGACGAAGATGAAATAGTCAGATTCACCGAAGTATTCCTGTATGCCCCCGCACATCAGGCTGTCCTCATCCGAGGCAGCCATGATCGGGAAGCTGACGTGCCCGAGACTCTTCGTCACCTGCTGAGACAGAGGCTCGAATCTGCAGATACGCTCTATCCTGTCCCAATCGATATAGACTCTCAGAGGAAGTTCTGCTCCGTATGGGAACACATCCAGGACCTCGCCTCGGATGGTGAATTCTCCCGGCATGGTCGTATTCGGAGACCGGAAATAGTTTCCGTCGGCAAGAACCTCCGCAATCTTCATGGTATCGAGAGTCTGCCCTACCTTGAACGTGAGGCTGGACTTCTCGATTGCGCTGCGTTTCGGTATCGGGGAACAGATTGCCCTGATCGATGTGATCACAAGGGCTTTTTCCTCTCTGATTATGGCTTCGAGGCATCTGATCTGGTCATATTCCTTGGAAGAACCCTCCCACGGTGAATAGAGGACCCTGCCCGAGGTGGGAAGCATGAGGACGGGAACTCCCGAAACCAGGGATGAATTGGTGAACAGAACCCTTGCAATCTCCTCTGTGGGACAGATCATCCAGGTGATACCGTCAATGCGTTCGGAAACCAGATGGGCGCACTGAAACAGTGGAAAACCGTCAAGACCCTCCACTTCAAGATTGCACTTCCTGTTCTTCAGCAACGCCTTGAAGGCATCGCTTTTTTTGATGTACGATTGCAACGTCTGCATCGGTGAAAAAGTACCACAACCGCCGAATCAGTTCAAGGAGTCCAGCATGCAGGAAACAACCCTTTCCAAAGATGATGAGAGAATCACCAGAATCGTTATCACGGAGGAAGCCTACAGCACCCGCTATGGATTCGAGGTCTGCACGGAAGATGAGAAGGCCTTCTTCGGGATCTGCAGCGCCATCCGCCAGTGCGGAGAGGCCGCACGCAGCAATCAGGCTTTGATTCACCGCTCCCTTAAGCAGGACGGCTCCATTCTCACTGAGACGGACCTTGCGGTCTCTGATGCCATCATCGGAAGACTGCGCGCTCTTTATCCGGATTGCAATATCATCACTGAAGAGATCGATCTCCACGACTTCAGCGATGACAAGCGCTATACCTTCGTTCTCGATCCGATAGACGGAACCGATGCCTACAGCCAGGGCCTTCCGGCATGGTGTGTGGCTCTGGGAATTCTGGACAATAACCGCCGTCCGTGCGGAGCAGTAATCTATGCACCACGCTTCGGTGCCGGGACCCAGGATCTGTTCATTTGCTCGATGCCTGGCGATGAGAGGATATTCCTCAACGGCAAGCTTCACAGGACACCGGAGCATTATGATATCCCCAGACAGCTGGTAATGGGCTCAAATATGCTCAGATTCGTCGATATGAGACCATATAAGGGAAAGGTCCGCTGCTTCGGAAGCAGCATCATCCACGAGATAGCCCCAGCGGTTTTCTCGAATCTGGACTGCACCATCAATCCCTATTGCTTTGCCTGGGATGTGGCTGCAGCCCACGCCATAGTCGAGAAGAGCGGACTCACTTTGAGGTATTTCAACGGGGATATCCTTGAGTACGATGACAGACTGCTTCTGGAGCGCAAAGAGGTACGCATGCCGATTCTGGTAGGCAGCGCACAGTGCGTCAAATGGATGCAGGATAATCTGATAATGTATTAGGCGCGAGTGAACGACAGTACTACTTGTACGGCGCGAGCGAGCAACTTTGCAAGTCAGGCTTCAGCCTTTTGGGCAAGGCTCTCTATTTCCTTTATGAACTGCTCGACGTTGTCGAAGGCTCTGTATACGGAAGCAAAGCGGATGTATGCAACCTTGTCGACCTTATAGAGCTGCTTGAGGGTCTCTTCTCCGATGGCGGTACTGGAAATCTCATGTTTCGGACCGGCCTGGATCTTGATGGCTTCCTCGATATCGCTTATCAGATTCTCGATGGCCTCGGAGTTCAGGTTTCTCTTGTCGGTGCACATGCGGATTCCGCGCTCGATCTTGGAGATATCGAAATTCTGAAGATCTCCGTTCCTTTTGATTACGGTAATGGGCTTGTCCTCGACACGCTCATAGCTTGTGAAGCGGTAACCGCATTTGAGGCATACACGGCGGCGCCTCATGGCACTTCCGTTGTTGGTGGTCCTTGTCTCCAGAACCTTGTCTTCCATATCACCGCAGGCTGGGCATCTCATAGTGTCTTAAAACTCCTTGGTGGGAGAATACTACACTATTTCAACATCTAGTGTCTACCTTTTTCGTAACTTCTTATAAAAACCGCCCAGAAACACTAGAAATCGAGGTTTTCAAACAACAGTATTGTTAAAAGCAAATCAATCGGTTATTATAGCAACAAACTTAGGGAGAAAAACGGACAGACGGGAGGTTGACATGGCTGAATCGGTAAGCAGAAAAGTCAGGGAAATAGTGGATAAGACTCCGTTTCTCAGGGATGTGCTGAGAAAAGGCTTCCTCAACTACTCCAACTTCGCCCAGAGTATCAGGGATGAGGTGGCGCAGTCCTGTGAGAAGGAAGTCCATGAGACTGCCATCATTATGGCCCTCAGAAGATACGGCTCGGATCTCCAGAAGAATGCAGAACCCGTCAGTGTGGAGAGCCTCAAGTATACGATGGTCATGCATACCAATATTGCCTACATGGATTTCGTGAAGACTCCGGAACTGGTTCAGCAGATCGGCCTGCTCTACAAGGTCGCTGCGAAGAACAATGCCAACGACTTCCTGAACGTGCTTACAAGTTCGGATACCGTCACCATAGGTGTTTCGGAATCCCTGCTTCCCAGCATCGAGAGCATCACCAAGAACAGCAAACTACTCTACAAGCAGACTGACATGGTTGCCCTCTCGATGGTATGGAGCTCACCTGAAATCCAGAATCCCGGAATAGTATATGAGTCTGCCCGCCGTCTTGCATGGAGCAGCATCAACGTTCTTGAGATTTTCTCAACTGTCACAGAGCTTTCGTTTGTAATAAAGAGAACCGATAGCTTTGAGGCATATCGTGTCCTGCAGGACCTTCAACGTTCTAAATAACTAAGGTATCTCAGCTGATTACGGCATCAAACCACTTGCCGGTCAAAGAACGCTCTATCGTCTCGTTAAGATGCTCTGGCCTCAGAATCTCGTTGCCGCAATCCAGACAGAAGTTGTCGCTCATACCTGAGATGTAGTCGAAGACTATCCTGTCGAGGTTTCCGTCATGCTCGATATAGGAGTCCTTCTTTTCGATTACATAGTTGTAGAATCCGGCACTGAGCATGTTTCCTTCCTGAAGGTAAGGCTCCTTCTCGAAGCCGTTCTTATCCAGCAGATCCGTGAGGTATTCATAGATCAGGCCTATGAGCCTTCTGAAATACTTCTCATAGCCCTGGAGCATCGGCGAGAGGTAGATGTGCTTGTAGTTGAAGTCCTTCATAAGACGGACAGCCTCGTAGACATCCTCGCTGAATGCAATGCAGCCTTCCTTCTGGGAGTTATCGATAATATCCTCGACCAGAGTATTGATTATCTCGCCGTTGGTCTGTCCCAGAACCTTGAGGCACATCTTGGGAACATCGTCCTTCCGCACTATTCCGAGCCTTGCTGCATCCTCAAAGTCCCTTCCGAGGTAAGCAATCTGGTCGGAGAACCTTACCACGCATCCTTCCCATGTGCTGGGCAGAATACCGACCTTTGAAACTATCGAGGTAAGGTCTTTCTTCCTGAAATCAGGCGATATCGTTCTGATGAAGTGCTCGCCGCAGTGGCTCACGATGCCGTCGCGGACCGCATAGGTGAGATTCAGATGGGAAAGGAAATCGACGACACGGAGGCTGTTGACCTCATGTTCGAACGGAGGAAAGCCCTTCTGGACCATCAGGTCGGAAAGGATGTGTTCTCCGATGTGTCCGAAAGGAGTGTGGCCAAGATCATGCCCTACTCCGATTGCCCATGCAAGCTCGTCATTGAGTCCCATTGCCCTGCAGATGGAGGTTGCAATCGAGGCAACATGGAGAACATGCTCCATTCTGGTACAGATATGGTCATTGCTCGGGGCAAAGAAGACCTGAGTCTTATGCTTGAGTCTCCTGAAGGGAGAGCTGTGGAGAATTGCCGTCGTATCACGATAATAGGGAGATCTCAGATCCCCAGAATTTCTGGATTTGACTCTTGAAAGCAGAACACTGTCAGGCAGTTCATTTTTGAATTGCATAGCTATTTCCTCAACTTCATGTGTATGCTATCATTATAAAGGCAATAATTCTAGAAGTGTGGTGGAACAATGACTGACTTTATCTATCCCCTTGCATCGGTTGTACTTGACTTCTTCTGCATGCTGTTCTGCATCCGCCTGGCAGCATCAAAACGCGGTCCGGTATGGCTGATTCCCATGATTCTCAGTCTTACCCTGCTTCTGGGCTCTGCCGTCTGTCTTCTTGCCACCGCATCGAACATCGCAGGCGAGACACTTACCCAGGTAGCCTCATACATGTCGCTTTTCCTCTTCGTGGTTTCGGTATTCTGGCTCATAACCATAATCGCTTTCGCCCAGAGAACAAAACCCAACCGCATCATCGCCGAAGACCAGAAGGCCCTCAATGAGGCCAACTACATCAAGCAACGCACCCAGCCTAAATACATGATTGCCGCTGACAGAAGAGCCACTGCCAATGCAGAGATTGCGAAAGTCAGTTCCATCAAAAAGGCCGAGCAGGCCAGAGCCCGCAAGACCGACCTCTACAGAGAAGGGCCGGTTGCAATGGTAAAGCTCAAGGAGAGCTCTTCATATCTGGATTGAATTTCTGTTCGAAATCCTCCGTACTATGATATAATGTGCGGAATGGCTACAGACAAACCGCTGATTATCCAGAGCGACAGAACGCTCATGCTAGATGTACACTCCCCTAGTTTCGATGACTGCAGAAACCAGATCATCGCTTTCAGTGAGCTCATCAAGGCCCCGGAGCACGTTCACACTTACAACATAAGTCCCATCTCACTCTGGAATGCCGCAAGTGCCGGAATCAGCGCAGAAGAAATCCTTGCCCGCCTCGACAGATGGACAAGATTCCCCATTCCGACCAACGTAGCCAAATTCATCGACGATATCACGTCACGATACGGAAAGCTCAAGCTATTTCCATTCAATGAAGAAAGATATCTTCTGAAGGTCTCAGACCCCATGATAGCTCGGGCGATTGCCTCGGACCAGAAACTGAAGGATCTTGTACATCGTACGGAAAGATCCGGAGAATTCGAGATTTACAAATACGACAGAGGCACTGCAAAACTTGCGCTCATCAAGTTGGGCTATCCTGTAGACGACCTAATCCCGTTGGTCAAATCCGAGCATGTTCCCATACAGCTCAAGGCAGAACTCAGAAGCTATCAGGACCAGGCTGTTAAATCCATCCTCGGAGACATGGGCCCCGGCACCGGTTTCGGAACCATAGTAATGCCGTGCGGAAGCGGAAAGACACTTGTAGGTATGGCAATAATGTCACACCTCCAGACACGCACGCTCATTCTCTGCCCCAACGTCGTTGCGGTCCACCAGTGGATAGCCGAGCTCAAGGCCAAGACCGACATCGACAGCTCCCTCATCGGAGAGTATTCCGGCGAGAAGAAGGAAATCAAACCGATTACGGTCTGCACATACCAGGTCCTCACATACAGAGCCAGCAAGACCGATACCTTCGAGCACATGAGCATAATCGAAAAAGGCAACTGGGGTCTCGTCCTCTATGATGAGGTACATATGCTCCCTGCTCCCGTTTTCAAGATAACAGCCGAGCTTCAGGCAATCTACCGGGCAGGTCTAACAGCCACCCTGATTCGGGAAGACGGACGTGAAGAAGACGTCTTTTCCCTTGTGGGACCCAAAAGATACGATATTCCATGGACAGACCTTTCCCAGTCCGGATGGATAGCCAGCGCCTACTGCGTTGAGGTCAGAATCCCTCTTCCGGAGGAAAGCTCACTCCCCTATGCCATGGCAACCAAGAGGGAAAAGTACAGGATAGCCAGCACAAACAGTCAGAAGGAAAAGGTCATAGAAGCCCTCCTTGCAAAACACAAGGGAGAGAGCATTCTGATCATCGGTCAGTATCTGGACCAGCTCAAGGAAGTTCAGAAGCACTTCGGATTCCCGATGATAACGGGCAGCACCTCCAATTCAAAACGTGATGAGCTCTATGCCGCATTCCGCGAAGGCAAGGAAAAGATAATCATAGTTTCGAAGGTTGCGAATTTCGCCATAGATCTTCCTGATGCCTCCGTGGCCATCCAGATTTCAGGAACCTTCGGATCCAGGCAGGAAGAAGCCCAGAGACTGGGAAGAATCCTAAGACCCAAGGACAGGACAAGCTTCTTCTACTCGGTAATTTCACGATACACGGTCGAAGAAGAGTTCTCCCAGAACAGGCAGCGTTTTCTGGTTGAACAGGGCTATAAGTACGAGCTTCTGGAGGTCTGATGGATAGATCCGAAGAGTTTTTCACCTACCTGAATTCTCTCGATGACGATTACTACTTCTTTTTGGCCAACACGGTACTGGGAAAGATACCTTCTCCTTTCCACAAGCCGGTATTAAACCAGAAGATTCTCTCATTCCTGCTCAATGAGGAAAATCGGACTAACATACTGGCTTCGTTGGACGAGGATGACCGCAGGTATATCTCCCTTATCCTTCTGACAGGAAGAACCTCTGCAAAACTGGTAAGCAGGTTCTTCTCTTCGGACAGTTTCATCCTGCTGGCCAGAAAACTGTCAAACCTGAAAGACAGACTAATTCTGCTGAAAGAGGACCACAAATACAGAGTTAATCCCGTTCTGCTGAGCATTGCACAGCAGGCATTCGATGCCGACCTCCTGTTCGGCAAAGAGCGTACTGTGAATCAGACAGGCCCGTTCGTTGACCGGAACGTACTGTTTGCAGTTACCAATCTCCTGATAGGCGGCCAGACTCCGGTGCGTGAAGCGAACATGCATCACTTCATAAAGTCCGGGAAGCTGGTTACGGTATTCCCGCAGTTTTCCGAACGTAACAGCATCTCATTTTTCTCTGCACTGAAGAAGTATCTTTTATCCCAAAAGGCAGTCAACATTTCCGATGGAAGATTCATGCTGGACAAGGACCGTATGGAAAGAATCCTTGCCCTTGATCCCCTGAACATCATGATTCAGGCCATCGGACCTCAAAATGGGGAATCCATTGTCAGAGCCCTGGATGCGCTGAGGTGCCACAGCATGGGTATCCGAAGGTTCTCGACGCTGATTCAGATCCTCTCAGAGGCGGATGAGGAACAGACAAACAATATCCTGGAATTGATTGAATGCTTTGGTTTTATCAAGATTATCGGTACATCAGTCTATTTTAATACTTCCGTTTTGGATTCCGTTCAGGAGCGTTCAGAGCTCAGGACAGACTCAGATATGAAGGTCAGCTTCATAGGAAATCAGAGTACTGATGACATTCTCTATCTGTTTGCAGACATAGAGGTATGTGACAAGCTCATCAGCTACGCCATTACCAAGGACAGCTTCTTCAGGGCCTTGGAGCTCGGCCTGACCAGAAGCAGGATAGAAGCTTTCCTCGGGCTGGAAGAACAGCCGCGGTTCATGCAGTGGGAAAGCTCGTTCTCACGTCTGAGACTGTATGATGGCATCGTTG
>JAGCUM010000246.1 GCA_017962865.1 Spirochaetales bacterium | reverse complement strand
GCTGTCAGCGCGAAGGTCGAGGACGGACGTCCCTGCTGCGACTGGGTCGGAAACGGCGGTGCAGGCCACTTCGGCAAGATGGTCCACAACGGAATCGAGGACGGTGACATGCAGCTCATCTGCGAGGCCTACCAGCTCATGAAGGACCTTCTCGGCATGACAGCAGACGAGATGCATGAGGTTTTCGATGCCTGGAACAAGACCGAGCTTGACAGCTATCTCATCCAGATCACAAGCGAGATCCTTGCAAAGAAGGACGAGGACGGAAAGCCTCTGGTTGACAAGATCCTCGATACTGCAGGACAGAAGGGAACCGGAAAGTGGACCGGAATCGCCGCTCTCGACGAGGGTGTTCCCCTTACACTGATCGGTGAGGCTGTCTTCGCACGCTGCCTGTCCGCTATGAAGGCAGAGCGTGTCGAGGCTTCAAAGGCCTACAACGTCGTCCGCGGCAAGTTCGAGGGCGACAGGAAAGAGATGATCGAGAACATCCGCAAGGCTCTTCTTGCATCCAAGATCATCAGCTACGCCCAGGGTTATGTCCTGATGAAGGCTGCCGCCAAGAACTACGGCTGGAAGCTCAACTACGGCGGAATCGCCCTGATGTGGAGAGGCGGCTGTATCATCCGTTCGACCTTCCTGGGCAAGATCAAGGAAGCCTACGACAAGGATCCCGAGCTTTCGAACCTGCTTCTGGACCCGTACTTCAAGGCCCTTATCGAGAGCCTGGTACCGGCATGGAGAAAGGTTGTTGCCAACGCAGCTCTCTGCGGAATCCCGACACCGGCATTCTCAAGTGCTCTGAGCTACTTCGACGGCTACACCACCGAAAGGCTTCCGGCGAACCTGCTTCAGGGGCAGAGAGACTACTTCGGTGCCCACACATACGAGAGAGTCGATGCTCCGCGTGGACAGTTCTTCCATACGAACTGGACAGGCGAGGGCGGAAGCACCAGTGCATCCACCTACAATGCCTGATCGGCGGGAAGTGAATGAAATAATAGAATGAAATGTTAGTACAGGAGCCATGCAATGTGGTTTCCGTACTAAGAAGTTAGTACAAATCGACCTTAAGCGGCGTTTTGTACTAACTTTGCATTTAGGACTTGTAGAAGGAAAGCTAATGCTTACTGATAAACAGATCAAAGAGATGGTCATCAAGGCCCTTGAGGAGCGCAAGCCGAAAAATATCCTCATGGTGGTGCCCGATTACACAAGATGTTTCTCCAACGCAGGCCTGATTGCCAACGTCGCCTATCACTGGTGTGTGGAGAACAACGTCGGAGTTGAGATCCTGGAAGCCCTGGGAACCCATGTCCCCATGACCGAGAAGGAAATCAAGGCCATGTACGGGGATATCCCCCTCGAGAAGTTCCACGGCCATGACTGGCGCCACGATGTCGAGAACATAGGTGAGGTTCCCGCCTCATTCGTCGAGGAGGTCACCGAGGGCCTGTGGAAGAAGGGTGTTGCGGTTGAGGTCAACAGGATGGTCCTTGACCCGAAGTTCGACCTTGTCCTTTCACCGGGTCAGGTAGTTCCGCATGAGGTCATCGGAATGGCCAACCAGGCAAAGAACCTCTTTGTCGGAGCAGGCGGATCGGACATGATCAACCAGAGCCATATCATCGGTGCCGTCTACGGCATGGAGAGGATGATGGGCCGCGATTTCACCCCCGTCAGGAGAATCTTCGACTATGCTCTTGAGCATTTCCTTTCCAAGAGATGCCACCTCCTGTGGATGCTCACGGTCTGTACGGCTCCCAACAATGTCATCCAGACTCACGGACTGTTCATCGGAGAGGACAGAAAACCTCTCGAGGATGCGGTAGCCCTGGCACAGGAAAAGAACATCGACTATGTGGATACCGGGATCAAGAAGTGCGTCGTGTACCTCAACGAGAAGGAGTTCCACAGCACATGGCTGGGTAACAAGGCAGTCTACCGCACCAGAATGGCAATTGCCGACGGCGGTGAGCTGATCATCCTTGCCCCTGCAGTGGACAAGTTCGGCGAGGACAAGACCAACGATGCCCTGATCAGAAAGTACGGCTACAAGGGAAGGATCCACACCCTGGAGCTTCTGAACCAGAACGAGGACCTTCAGGCCAACATGGGTGTTGCAGCCCATCTGATCCACGGCTCAAGCGACGGAAGATTCAGCATCACATATGCAGTACGTGACATCTCCCAGAAGGAGATCGAGGACGTCGGATTCAGCCCTGCATCCTATGACGAGCTTGCAAAGAAGTATGACCCTGCCAAGCTTCAGTACGGCTACAATACAGTTGATGGGGAGGAGATCTTCTACATCCCCAATCCAGCACTCGGACTCTGGATCAACAGAGAGAAATTCAATTCCTGACAGGAGAATGAAATGAAAGCATTCATGGACGAAAACTTCCTTCTTAACAACGACTGCGCCGAAAGGCTTTACCACGAGTATGCAAAGCAGATGCCGATCTTCGACTATCACTGCCGTCTCATTCCCAAGGAGATTGCGGACAACAAGCGCGAGCCCAGCATCACCAGCGCATGGCTCTACGGAGACCACTACAAGTGGCGCCAGATGAGAACCAACGGCTACGACGAGAAAGAGGGCGATGACTATCAGAGATTCCTCAACTATGCAGATACGATCTCCCATGCAATCGGAAATCCGCTGTACCACTGGTCGCACCTCGAGCTTCAGAGATTCTTCGACATCCATACTCCGCTGAGCCCCAAGACAGCCCGCGAGATCTACGATGCAGCAAACGAGAAGCTCAAGAACGATCCTTCTCTCGATGCCTACGGTATCTTCAGGAAGTTCAATGTCTACGCAGTCGGAACAACCGATGATCCCATCGACAGCCTCGAGTACCATGCCGCCATCAGAAAGGCAGGAAAGACCGATACCAAGGTCATCCCGTCCTTCAGACCCGACAAAGCGATGAACATCGATGCCGAGGGCTTCAATGCCTATATCGACAAGCTTGCCGTAGCTTCCGGAGTCAAGATCACAAGCGCCGCCGATGTCATGACAGCCCTTGCACAGAGACTTGACTGGTTCGTGGCCAACGGATGTCTGGCAACCGACCATGCAATCATCGTCCCGCCTTATGCACCTGCAAGCGATGCCAAGGTCAACGAGGTTTTCCTCAAGGCAAGAAGCGGCCAGAGCGTCAGCGCCGAAGAGGCAGAGATCTACAGGACATTCATCCTGATGAGCCTTGCAGAGGAGTACTCCAAGCGCAATATCGCCATGCAGCTTCACATGCAGTCTTCCAGAAACAACAATACCCGCGGTTTCAAGGCCCTCGGACCCGATACCGGCTATGACGGGGTAACGGACAGGGAGATCGCCCACAATCTGTCCCGCTTCCTTGATACTTTGGACATGAAGAATGCATTGCCCAAGACAATCATCTATTCACTGAATCCGAAGGACTACTATTCAATCGGGACATTGATGGGCTGCTTCCAGCGTGACCTTCCCGGTAAGATCCAGATGGGAAGCGCATGGTGGTTCTGCGACCACATCGACGGAATGACGGAGCAGATGAAGGTCCTCGGAAACCTCGGACTTCTCTCACGCTTCATCGGAATGCTGACCGACAGCAGATCCTTCCTTTCCTATCCCAGACACGAGTACTTCAGAAGAATCCTGTGCAACATGCTGGGAACCTGGATGGAGAACGGTGAGATTCCGGCAGACTTCGACCTCGTCGGAGGCATGGTGAAGGACATTTCCTTCAACAATGCAAAGAGATATTTCGAAGGTGCCTGATCTAGGTTATCCGATAGGATTACAAAGCCCTGCCGCTTGGAACGGCGGGGCTATCTTTTTGTGTTTTCATCTGTCTACGGCACTGCGTTTCGTGGTATAAATAATGCATGGCCATATTGATAGATATATTTAATTTTCTGTCCCTGATTCTGGTCGGAACGAGAATCTACGACGGATTCAGTGCCGTGACCTTTATCATGGGTGTCCTGTTCATCATAGGACTTTCCGGGATATTCAGAAAGTCAGGGGTAAGTCCCTTCTGGGCACTGGTCCCATGCTACAGGATGTTCGTCCTGGCAAAGTGCGCCGACAGGGAGGCTGAGGGCAAGGCCCTGTTCTTTGCCGAGCTCTTCTATGAGTTGGACTCGCTGTTCAGCGAGTTCTATTCCGTTGAGAACTTCGATGAAACGACTAGGATTCTACTGAGTATCCTGACCTTAACCGTCTTCGTGATTCTCCGTATATATACCCTCAGGGTCTTCTACGGCCTGGATGAGGTCTACGGCAGAAAGAGACGCCACATCTGGATCTGGCTTTTCTTCAGGGGAATCTCCGCGATGGTCACCGGTTATTCCAAGAAGTGGCAGCCTTCCATCAAGGTCGAGAACCTTCGCGAGGAATCCCTTGCAGCCATATCAGGAAGTACGGTCAAACCCACGGATACAGGGCTTTCAGTGAACCTCGAGGAAAGGACAGTCAACGATTTCATGCATAAGAAATGCCTGTTGCGCGATATCCACCTCAACATCAAGCCTGGCCACATGGTCCTTCTTCTGGGTGGCTCGGGAGCCGGAAAGACAACGTTCCTCAATGCCGTCAACGGATATGAGAAGGCCAAGGCCAAGGTTTTCCTGAATGGAACGGATGTCTATGCCAATTACAAAAAGATCAAATATGACATCGGATTCGTGCCCCAGCAGAACCTCATGAGGGGCAAGGATACGGTCGAGAATACCATAAACGATGCCTCCAAGCTCCGCCTGCCGCTGTCCGTCAGGAAAGCGGATATGATAGCCAGGGAGAAGGAGGTCATGGAGATTTTCGGCCTTTACCAGAGCCGAAAGAACATGGTCGAGAAGCTCTCTGGCGGTATGCTCAGGCGTCTTTCGATTGCCATGGAGTTCGTTTCCAACCCGTCGCTCTTCATCCTTGACGAGCCGGATTCGGGTCTGGACGGAGTCATGGCCCGCGAGCTGATGGTCCAGCTGAGAAAGATCGCTGACCAGGGCAAGATAGTAATCGTGATAACACATACGCCGGACAGAGTCATAGACCTGTTCGATGATGTGATTGTCCTGGCCAGGGACAAGGACCGCGTCGGAAGGCTTGCATTCTACGGGCCTGTCGAGGAGGCAAGGGCCTTCTTCGATCGCAAGGAGATGGAGAAGATAGTCATGGCCATCAACAGCAAGAACGTCGGCGGCGAGGGCAGGGCCGACGAATTCATCAAGAAGTACGCAAGCGGCGCATATGCGGAGGTGGCAAATGGCTGAAACAAAGACCCAGGGCTACAACATCACTGACAGACATAGAAGAAGAATCGACCAGATTGCCCTCTGCTTCGGAAAGCTGATACGCATGTTCCTCTATCAGAACGACTGGAAGGTCATCCCAATGGCAATGCTGATTGCAGCGGTGGTATCGATGGTCGTCAAGAACGATTTCTTCGTCAACATGGAAGGAACGCTCAAGGGTGCTCTGGCGCTTTCCTGCATAGGAATTTGGAACGGATGCTTCAATTCAATCCAGGTCATCTGCCGCGAGAGGGATATCGTCAAGAGAGAGCACCGTGCAGGCATGCACATATCGTCCTATATCATTTCCCACATGCTGTACCAGCTGATTCTCTGCATCCTTCAGACCATCGCCACCATGGGAATTCTGGTCGTGATAGGAATCAAGTTCCCGGTTACGGGTGCGGTTTCCGATTATCTGGTGGTGGACATGGGCGTGACGCTGCTTCTGATTACCTATGCCGCGGACATGATGGCGCTCTTTATTTCCGCCATCGTGAGAAACACCACCACCGCCATGACTGTCATGCCGTTTCTGCTGATAGTGCAGCTGATTTTCTCCGGCGGAATCTTCACGCTTCCTTCCTGGAGTGACGGGATTGCCAAGTTCACGGTTTCCCATTACGGACTCAGGTGTATTGCCGCACAGGCTGATTTCAACGAGCTTCCGTCCGTTACAGCATGGAATACCCTTCAGAAGATGAAGGAGGCCGATATTCCCGTGACGCTGACCAAGGGGCAGATTGCAATTACGTTCCAGAACGATAGCCTGACTCCGATTCGGGAACTGAGAAGCCTCGATGTTCCGATCAAGAATGTGGATATCAAGGTAGGAGAGGTTGCCGATTCCGTGATAGATGCCTTCAATCTGAGGGAGAATCAGGATCAGATAACCTTCAGCTTCACCATAAAGGACATGATCGACCTCGTGGGTGAGGATGCCGTGGGAACCTACGTCAAGGAGAAGACTTCCGCAACGCTCAGAAGACCCTACTACGAAAAGAGCCGTGAGAATGTCTACAGGTACTGGGGAGCCCTGATCCTGTTCTCAATGGTGTGTGCGATTCTTGCGACGGTGAGCCTCGAATTCATCGACAAGGACAAGCGCTGACTTGGCTTTGTTTGCATAATAGTATAGTATTTACTAAAAGCAAGGATAACCTTGACTACTACGGAGGAATACAGTGAAGAAGTATTTTGATCTAACAGGACAGGTGGCTGTTGTAACCGGTTGTTCAACAGGCCTCGGAGTTCAGATGGCCAAGGCTCTTGCCAATCAGGGCTGTAACATCGTTGCCATGGCAAGAAGACAGAACCTCATCGATGAGGTTGCGAAAGAGATTTCAGAGACCTATGGCGTCAAGGCCATCGGAATCAGATGTGACATCACAGATACAGAGAGCGTCGAGTCTGCAGTCGATGCAGCACTCAAGGAGTTCGGACGCATAGATATCCTCATCAACAATGCCGGAACCGGCGGAGTCACTCCTGCAGAGGAAATGCCGGATGCAACATTCCAGAACGAGCTTAACATCGACCTGTTCGGAACCTTCAAGGTTGCCAGAGCAGTTGCCAAGAAGGCAATGCTTCCCGCCAAGTACGGCAGAATCATCAATATCGCTTCGATGTACGGCCTTGTCGGAAACAAGATTGCTCCGACAGTCTGCTACCATGCAGCCAAGGGCGGTGTCGTCAACATGACAAGAGCTCTCGCAGCAGAGTGGGGCGAGCGCGGAATCACAGTCAACTCAATCTGCCCGGGTTATTTCTATACCCCGCTGACAGAGGAGACTCTCAAATCCGAGTTCTTCCAGAACTATGCCAAGACAATGATTCCTCTTTCACGCTACGGAAACGAGGGCGAGCTTGACAGCTGTGCAATCTTCCTTGCATCCCCGTTCTCAAGCTATGTCAACGGCCAGAACATCGCCGTCGACGGCGGTTACACCTGCATGTAATCCCATTCAAAGAAAAAACAAGAGGTCCGGTGGTTTTCCATCGGACCTCTTTTGTTATTCTGAAGCTATTCAGCCCTGGGCCTTGATCTTCTCAAGCTCTTCCTTCTCGAGGACTGTGTAGGCGATCTTTCCTACTAGTGTCTTGGGAAGCTGCTCTCGGAACTCGATATCGTAAGGCATTGCGTATTTGGCGATTCTCTCGCGGCAATGGGACAATATCTTGGCCTTTATTTCCTCACTCGGCTGGATACCAGGCCTCAGCTGGACGAATGCCTTGACCTTCTGGATCTTGTAGGAATCGGGTACTCCGATGACACAGCTCATCTGAACCTCGTCGAGGGCATCGATGATGTTCTCGATCTGTGAGGGGTAGACGTTGTAGCCACTGGTGATGATCATGCGCTTGATGCGCTGCTTGAAGTAGATGAAGCCTTCCTCGTCCATGTATCCGAGGTCTCCGGTATGGAGCCAGATGTTGCCGTCGGCATGGCGTCTGAGGGTATTGCGGTTCTCGTCCTCGTGGTTGATGTATCCAAGCATGACCGAAGGTCCTCTGAGACAGATTTCTCCGTCGGTTCCGAACGGGACCTCTTCCTCGGTACCGGGCTGGCAGATGCAGTAGTAGGTATCGGGATAGGGAAGTCCGATCGAGCCTTCCTTTTCCTTGTTGTAAGGAGTAAGGCAGCTGGCGGTGACGCACTCGGTGGTGCCGTAGCCTTCGCGGACCCTGACCGTTGAGCCGTGGTCTGCAAGGAACTTGTCGATCTTCGTCTTGAGTTCCACTGTCAGGCTGTCTCCACCGGAGAATACACCCATGAGGCAGGAGAGGTCGACGTTGTCCATGTCCTTGTTGCGGGTGATTCCCTCATAGAGGGTGGGAACACCGGCGATGTAGTTGGGCTGAGCGGTTCTGAGCATGTTGGAATAGCCCTTGACGCTGACTTGCGGAACCAGGACGCTGCGTCCGCCCCAGAACATGAGGGTATGTACGCAGACACCGAGGCCGAAGCCGTGGAACATGGGCATTGCGGCAAGCATTGTCTTTCCCTGTATGGGTTTGTTGCACATCGTGCCTGTCTGGAGTGCAAGGGCGTTGAAGTTCAGATTGGTAAGTCTGATTCCCTTGGTGACGCCGGTTGTTCCGCCGGAGAAGAGCACGACTGCCTGATCTGCTCCGTACTTTTTGACCGAAGGATCTGTGTCACATTCTGCTGCACGGGACATGAAGGTCTTCCAG
>JAGCUM010000245.1 GCA_017962865.1 Spirochaetales bacterium | reverse complement strand
CCGTCCATTCCGACCTTCTCCATGGCGTTAGCGATCTCTTCGCCGATGGTTCTGTCGTTATTGGCGGAAATGGATGCGACCTGAGTGATCTCCTCCTTGTCGGAGACTGTCTTGGACTGGCTCTTGATCTCTGCGATTGCATCGGCAACAGCCTTGTCGATTCCACGTCTGATGCCCATCGGGTTGACGCCTGCGGAAACGCTCTTCATTCCTTCCTTGGTAATTGCCCAGGCAAGAACCGTTGCTGTTGTTGTTCCGTCACCGGCAACATCGTTGGTCTTGGAAGCGACTTCCTTAACCAGCTGTGCGCCCATGTTCTCGAACGGATCCTCGAGCTCCACTTCGCGGGCCACCGTGACACCGTCCTTGGTGATCATCGGAGCGCCGTACTTCTTGTCCAGAAGGACTGTACGTCCCTTAGGACCCAAGGTTGTCATGACAGCCTTGGCAATCTGCTCAACACCGGAAACCAGTGACTTTCTGGCTTCTTCACTGAACTGTAGCTGCTTTGCCATAATATCTATCCTCTAAAAAAAGTATTCTGAAAATGCGGCATTCTGCCAGCGTTTCAAAAGATACAAAAGATTTTACTTGAAATCAAGTTTTGTCACTGAATTATAAAATCAGCGCTGCCATACCGAGGGCGAAAACTCCGGAGAAGACATTGCTCATGAGGTTTACCACGTCATTGTCCACCCAGCGGATTCCCCTGGAGAGTTCCAGCTTCCGGCCGTTGTTCTCCTTGTCTTCGGAGAACTGCTTGAGTTTCGGATCATAATAGATGCCCTGCACTCCTGCCCCCAGAACGGAGTCCATGATACAGCCGGCAAATCCCATGGTTCCCACCAGTATGGCTCCGGGAATTGTCACCATATCGAACCAGAGATACCAGAAAAAGGCTATTGCAGCAGACGAAAGGAATGCTGCGACCAGACCCAACGCTGTCACTCCTCCGGAAAGTCCTACCGGAACAGGTTTGAAATTGAGAATCGATACCGGTTTTTTCTTGCTCAGCCGTCCGATCTCCCCTGCAAAAGTATCGCTGGTTGCCTCTGCAATGACAGCTCCGAACATCACCAGAGCCTTTGCTTCCAGTGATACGCTCCATATCATAGCCGCGATGACAGCCATGAGTCCGTTTGCCAGGACCTGCATGAAATCCCGTGTGTGCCCCTTCTTTCAGCCACCTCTTTTCCGATAAACGAGGATCTGGCTGATTTGGAAATCTTGCCCACTATGGTGCAGGAAATGAAAAACAGGAAGAACAGGAAGAATCCGGAAAAACCTGTGGCCCACAGTATGATGATACCCATGAAGAAAGCTTCGATGGCACCTCCGGCCGTCAGGCTTTTGGCGGCATAGGCAATCCCGGCGATCAGAACCATCGCTCCTGAAATGATTATCAGGGTAAGAGGCCATTGGAGTTGGAAAATTGTGGAATCAAGATACTCAATCATAATAAACCTGCAACTACATAGATTGTCAGAGGAACGGAGATGTTGTCCAGACCGAACGGGGTCAGGGCCTCCACCAGCGTTGCTGCAACGGAACAAACGGCAGCACTAAGCAAGGCTGCTCCCGCCTCGGCATTCCCATATGTCGTTTTGATGATTAGAACGACAATGAAGGTCACCGCTGCCATGGTAACGGAACCGGCAACTGTCTTCTTGCTGTCTTTCCAGAGTTTGGGAGAATTGACATGCCTGCCAACGAGGGAGGCCAATCCGTCTCCATATCCCATACCCAGAACGGCACAACCGAAGGCTGCCATGTCTCCGAAACCTGCCCTCTTGATGAGAATCAGCAGAATTATCGCAACAGGATACTGGACAAGGCCCCAGTTGCGTTTAGTACTGTCCTGAGCCATGAGCTTTGCCAGCCCTCCGCTGATGTTCATGGCTGCATTGATCAGGGCAAAGGAAGCAAGTCCGATTATGGGCCAGGTGTCGCCCTCAAACACGTGGGCATAGATGAAGAACCAGTTGGAGACCCCGATATGGACAATCTTCCTGGCCACCTCGGAACGCGCCTCCCCCAACCTCTTCCTGCCGTATTTGGCCACGACAAAGGAGAGGCAAAGGCACGCTCCGATCAGAAGGACAGAATAGAGAATGCCCAGAGCATCACCATGCATGTCCGCCACCGCCTCCGAAACCGCCTCCGGAGAAGCCGCTTGAGTGGAATCCTCCGCCACCGACACGTGAACCCGGGCTTCCGGAGATCGAGGACTTAGGCATAGCGGCTGCAGGGATGGATGTGTTCATCCTGTGTGCAAGACGAGTCCAGTAATAGGCATCAAGAGCAGTAACACCGGTAAGCCAGTCGGGCTGCTGGAGCGGGATGTCCTTGAACTTCTTGGCCCACTTGTCCTCAAGACCAAGAACCACGGCATAGCTCAGAGTCTTGTAATATAAGTCCGGATCGGACTCTATCATCATCTTCAGCTGATCGATTTCGACCTTGTCGATGAACTCCCTGTATCCAAGGATCTCTTCGAGAACCTCATCGCCGTACTTCGTTCGCCTGTCGGTGATTGCACCGAAGAAGGTCATAAGGGTACAGGCTCCGACTGAAAGGATTGTCTGAGGCAGGTCTATGGACCCGTTCAGGTCCTTCTCGAAGAAGCTCAGTGCAAAAACGGAAAGAACCGGGAGCACGAAGCTCACTATGAAATGCAGCACATTGGACTTGCGCAGATGCCACTTTCTGAACAGGTTTCCGAAGCTGGTGCTGTTGACGAAGAAAAGCAGGAATCCCAATCCGAGATGAATCAGAGTAGAGAAGGTGTCTGCCGTTTCATAAAGCGCTACACTTAGCGTGAGCGTAATCATCGGAATGAAGGCAAGCAATGTGACCAGAGTTGCCATGCGTTTGCTCTTTCTGTCCTGAAGGGCTTTTTTACCCTTGAAGTAATTCCTGGTCGCAGTCTTGGTCTCCGTGATGGTCTCATAGAACTTGTTCTTTTCGAGATCCTTGAACTGTATCTTCTCTCCCACTTCGCATTTTTTGAAGAACCCGTTGAAGAGCTTCACTTCAAAAGAGGGAATGTTCTTTCCGCTCTCGATGGCATAGGCCTCGATATCCTTGAGCTTGGTGAATTCGTACTTGTTCCCCTTTTTCTCCTCGATGCTCATCAGGCCTTCATCGGCCCAGTAGAACAGCATCGAGATGATGTCCTTGTCGTCTACCGTAGAGTCGGCCACATAGCCCACCATGAGGGGAGAAAAACCCTTGGGCGGCTCAAAGCGTGCAATTACGATGGGTGTGTTGTCCTTTCCGAATCCCATCCAAAGAAGCATTGCCATGGCAATCAGCAGGATGCAAAGCACGGAATTGACAATTTTCATGATGCCGGTGTAGTTCCAGGGTTGTCTTGCCCCCTGATACCAGCCGTCGGGCAAATCCATGCGGATTGTAATGCCCTCATACGGATTGAGATGCTCGATATATCCGTCAATCAATACGGAATCATCGTCGCTTTCATTCAGATAGGCATCGCCGCGTTCCCAATCGAAGCTGGTCGAACCGTAGTAACCGCTGGTCATATACGTGTTTTCAGCCACATGAACAAGGAAATCGTAGTATTCGGACCACTCCTCCCGAGGGACATACGGGATTACGAGGTGGAAAACCGCAAAATCTATCGGACATTCCCAATCGGTACCAATAAGGTTCAGATAGATTTCGTCGTAACCCTCGTTGAAGTCTTCACCACGGTCGTAATCATAGGTGATGACATAATCGACCCTACCTGTGACGGTTTTGTTCGCATCGCCGATCTTCATGACAAGATAGCCGTTGTCATAGCTGGTGCTGTATTTTGCGGAACAGGTGAGGTTTTTCACCTTTGCCACTGTCTTTCCATTGTAATCACGATAGTCCAACGGGATTTCTCGTACTATTCCATGGTGTTCCCCTTCGAATATGACAGTAATGTACTCCTCAACATGATGTACGGCATTTGTGCCTATTTCGAAGTAGACTTCGTAATCCCTGATGTAATAGTCAGCGGCAAAGAGACTGCATGCCCCCAAAACGAGGACAATCAGAAGAAGTAGAGTTTTTTTCATAGCTGTGAAATCAGAACTGAACCTTGACGTTCTGTCTCTCGGCTTCTGCAACCTCTACATAAGCCATCTTGGTGAACTTTCCGCCGAAAAGCTTGACTACGAACGAATTCGGGAAGGTCTCGATGTTGGTATTGAAGGTCTTCACCACGCCGTTGTAGTACTTTCTGGCCTGGAGAATCTCTTTCTCAAGGTTTGTCAGCTGGTTCTGGAGATCCATGAAATTGGTATTGGCCTTGAGATCGGGATAGGCTTCTGCAAGTGCGAACAGGGACTTGAGGGTTCCCTCGAAGGCCTTGTCTGCCTTGTCCTTGTCTTCCACTCCGGTGGCGCTCATGGCCTTGTTTCGGGCCTCGATTACGGCAGTCAGCGTTCCCTCTTCGTGCTTGGCATAACCCTTGACGGTCTCGACCAGATTCGGAACCAAGTCATATCTCTGCTTGAGATGGGCATCGATCTGTGCATATGCCTCCTCTCCCTGATTCTTGAGTTTCACACATCCGTTGTAGACGGAAATCAGCCAAATAGCCAAAACAACTAAAATTGCTACGATGATAATTACTGCACCCATTTTGTGCCTCCAATTACGTTATTATTCGATTCCCAGAAGCTTCGAGTATGCAAGAAGCTTCCCGTCGCCCTCGCACCCGGCGAGGACTTT
>JAGCUM010000244.1 GCA_017962865.1 Spirochaetales bacterium | reverse complement strand
GCTTCCTCTTTCTCTATCCTGATCAAGGCCGGTTACGTGGGCAATCTCAGAAGGGAAGGCGTTAAGGTCAACGTTGCTGAACTCAAGGAGATGTTCACCCAGGAGCTCGATACCGTCAGCGTCAATTCAATGCCGCTGACAGAGGAGCAGAAGAGCTCCATCCTGGAGGTTGTCACCTCATTGCTTGATATCCTTTAATTTCTTTTGAAAGAACAAAAAAAGAAAGGGCTCGCAGATGCGAGCCCGAATTGTCTGTAAGTGAAATCAGTAAGCGACGTTGAGCCATGTGATTCCGTCGATGACTCCGACGAAGTACGGTGCGCTCTGGAGCTCTGACTCATGGAAGTAACCATCGTATGTGGCATTGCCCTGAACTGCTGCGAAGCTGTCATACATGGTATCGTTGGTTCCCTTGGCACCGCCGATTGTGAATGTATCCAGATCGAAGACGTGCAGTGTGCCGGCGTGGAAGGCAGCGATTGCCTTGTCCATGGCTTCCTGTGTTCCGGGAGCTGCGATAGCTGTGTTGAGGTCTGTGACCTTGACATCGCCTTCAGCATAGGTTCCTGCCCAGTCTGACGGGTTCTCCTTGCCATCGATGTGGTTCTTGATGAACTCGTAGAAGTATCTGGTCCAGTCGATTCTGGAGGAGAGCAGGGATGCGTTTGGAGCAACCTTTGTCATGTCTGTGTTGTAACCGACATGGTAGACACCGGCCTTCTGAGCTGCGAGAGCAGGAGAAGTTGTATCCGAGTGCTGGGAGATGAGCTTACATCCTTCATCGATGAGAGCGTTGGCTGCTGCTTCCTCGAGAGTTGCATCGCCCCATGTTCCGACGAAGTAAACCTTCATTGTGACGCTGGGACATACGCTTCTGGCACCGAGATAGAAGCCTGACATACCGGAGATGACCTCTGCGAAGGAGAATGCTCCGACATAACCCATGACTGCCTCTTCGGGCTTGATCTTGCCTTCATCGATCTCCTGCTGGAGCTTCATACCTGCTGCGATACTTGCGACATAGCGGGCCTCGTAGATAGCTGCGAATGCGTTGAATGTGTTGGGATTGTCATCGACCTGACCTGCACAGTTTGTCATTCCGACGAACTTGACATTCGGATACTCCTTGGCAGCCTCAAGCATGTAGGGCTCGAATCCGTAGCTGTTGTTGAAGATGATCTCACATCCTTCTTCAGCAAGCTCGATATTGTTGTCCTTGCAGATAGCGGACTCTGTCGTGTTTTTCTTGTAGAGAAGTTCAATACTGTAACCTTCATCCTTCAGCTGTTTGATTGCCGCCTCCATACCGTTGACGAAGTTCCAGGTGTATCCCTGGTCCGACTCATCGTTGATGACGACGAAACCGATCTTTGTTGCCTTTGCTGTAGCAGCTGCAGGTGCTTCGCTTCCACCGGCGGCGAAAACTGCTGTCATTGCAAGAAGAGCAACCAAAAGAACTACTGTTAGTTTTTTCATAAACACTCCTTCGTGGGCGAGCCCACTATTTTGCATATCGATAGTCTACGACTAATCAATTATTTACTCAATATGCACAAAAGGCAAAGAAAACTGTATTTCTGTTGCATTTTGTTGCATTTCGTCCGATCAGCGATCCTCTCTGAAATAGTTGACTCCCAGCGATGCAGGCGGCTGCTTGTCCCTGATGTTCCTCATGCTGGTTATGACCAGTACGATGATGGTGACGACATAGGGGAGAATCTTGTAGAGCTCGATAGGGAAGCCCTTGATTATGATTCTGAGGTACATGATCATCAGGGCACCGAAGAGGACCGAACTCCATGTGGACTTCAGAGGTCTCCATGTGCAGAAGATTACCAGTGCGACAGCAAGCCATCCGGTTCCGGCAAGCGATGCCTCGATCCAGACACAGCCTGCGGTGGTCATCGTGTAGACCATACCTCCGATGGCAGAGATTCCGCCTCCGACGATGGTCGCCAGATACTTGTACTTGGTTATGTCGATACCGGCTGCATCAGCCGTCACGGGGCTTTCTCCGACTGCCCTGAGGTAAAGACCTGTCTTGGTCTTTGTCAAAAAGAGGTGCATCAGGATGGCCACGATGATCGCCAGGTAGAAGAATTCGCTCTGGTCGAAGAGGATCTTGCCTATTACGGGTATCTTCTTGAGGAAATCAGGCATGAAGTGCTTGTCGAAGGCGAACTTCAGGCGGTTGGAGAGGGTGACGTAGCCACCGACCTTCAGGCGTCTGAGCTCTCCTGCGAACTTTGCCACTCCGGTTCCGAACGTCGTCATTGCAAGACCTGTGACGTTCTGGTTTGCCCTGAGCGTTACGGTAATGAAGGAGAAGAGGGCACCTGCCAGGGCTCCGACTGCAAATGCGGTGATTATTGCAAGGATTATGGCAATGAACGGGTTTGCATTGCCTTCACCGACTGCGCTCTCATACAGGTTCGGGGCAATCAGTCCGAAGATTCCGCCCATGTACATGATACCTTCGACTCCGAGGTTCAGGTTTCCGGACTTCTCGGTGAGGATCTCTCCCATGGTTCCGAACATCAGGGCAGTACCGTAGGCACCGGCTGCTGCGAAAAGAAGAACGAAGGAATTGAGGATGTTCATGCGTGCACCTCCTTGTCTGCCTTCTTTCTGAAGATTAGCTTGTAGTTGATGAAGAATTCACATCCCAGCATGCAGAACAGCAGTATTCCGGATACTATGTCCGCAACCGAGGCGGGAACTCCCAGTTTGGTCTGAAGCGTTGCAGAGCCCTTTCCGATGATTGCCAGCATGCTGGCTATGATGATCATCGCGAAGCTGTTGAGCTGGCTCAGCCATGCAACCGTAATGGCAGTGAATCCGACACCGCCTGCTACATCTGCATTCAGGGTTCCGTTTGCACCGGAGACCAGCATCCAGCCGACTATTCCGCAGATTGCACCTGAAAGAAGCATGGTTCTCATCATGATCCAGCCTACGTTCATTCCGGCATAGCGTGCGGTGTTCTCCGAATCTCCGATGACGGCTACCTCATAGCCGTGCTTGGTATAATTCATATAGACATGGACCACGATGACCAGTATCAGAACGATGATCCATCCGCAGTAGATTCCGAAAACATTCGGCAGTCTTGCCTTGTAAGAGAACATCGGAATGATCTGTGTTCCGGGTCTTCCTTCCCACGGACCGCCCTGCAGCCATCTGACTATTCCTATTGCTATATAGTTCATCATCAGGGTGAAGAGCGTCTCGTTGGTGTTGTATTTTGCCTTGAAGAATCCCGGTATGAAGGCCCAGATTGCACCTCCGAGGGTACCGGCCAGCATCATCAGCAGAAGAAGAGGGAAGGCCGGCAGGGTGTTCTGGTACCAGATGGCGATTGCCGATGCAAATATGGCTCCCATGGTGATCTGGCCTTCGGCTCCGATGTTCCAGAACTTCATCTTGAAACAGGGGGCGATTGCCAGGGCAACTCCCAGAAGCGGGATGGCTCTCTTTACCGTCTGGCGGATGTAGCCGGGCTTGGAGAGGGCACCGCTGATTATGATTCCGTAGCTCTGGAAGGGGTTCTGACCTGCCATGAGAATCGGTATCATACCCAGGATGAATGCAAAGACGATGGAACCGATTCTGATGGCCCAGACCTTTCTCGGGCTCATCATATCGGTCTTTACTCGTTTGGCCAGCCTGATAAGGGGTGTCTTGTTTTTCTCTTTCATTCTGCACCTCCTTCGCTTCCTCCGACGGAGGTCATCAGAAGACCTATCTGATCCTTTGTGGTGGTCCTGGCATCCACGATTCCGCTGACCTTTCCTCCGCAGAGGACCAGGATTCGGTCACAGAGCTGAAGCAGGACGTCAAGTTCCTCACCGACATAGAGAACTGCAGCTCCGTGCATCTTCTGCTCGGTAAGCAGATTGTAGATTGCGTAGGAAGTGTTGATGTCCAGACCTCGCACGGCGTAGGCCGTCAGAAGAACAGGCGGACTGGATGCGATTTCCCTTCCTACGAGGACTTTCTGGATGTTTCCTCCGCTCATTCTCCTTACGGGGAAGTCCGTGGAGGGAGTGACGACCTCAAGATCCTGCCAGACCTTGTTTGCAAGGCTCTCGGGGGTTTTCTTGTTGAAGAAGATGCTCTTTCCGTTTCTCCAGGAGCGGAGCATCATGTTGCCGGTCATTCCCATCGAACCGACAAGTCCCATGCCCAGTCTGTCCTCGGGGACGAATCCCATGCCGACTCCGATCTGGCGGATCTGCATCGGTGTCTTTCCGACGAGTTCTATCTGGACGCCTCCGTCAATGAACTTTATGGAGCCGCCCTTGACAGGGTAGAGGCCTGTAATCGATTCAAGAAGCTCCTTCTGACCGGAGCCTGCAATGCCAGCAACACCGAGAATTTCACCGGTTCTTGCGGTAAATGAGACATTGTCCAGCTTTGTGATGCCCTCGTTGTCAACTACCGTAAGACCCTCGATGACCATCTTGTCATGGACATCCTTGTAGATGGGTCTGTCTATGTTGAGGGTAACTGCACGGCCGACCATCATGTCTGTAAGAGACTGGGCCGTGGCGTCCTTCGTCTCCACCGTTCCGATGTATTTTCCCTTGCGCAGGATGGCGACCTTGTCCGATACGGCAAGAACCTCAGCCAGCTTGTGGGTTATCAGGACTATGGCCTTGTTATCCTCTTTCATGTTCCGCAACACCGCGAACAGCTTCTCGGTTTCCTGCGGTGTGAGGACTGCGGTAGGCTCATCCAGAATCAGGATTTCGGAGCCTCTGTAGAGTACCTTT
>JAGCUM010000243.1 GCA_017962865.1 Spirochaetales bacterium | reverse complement strand
GTCCGCGGCTTCCGAAACCGCTGTCAGCGATATTGAACTGGTGCCTGTAGCCCCAGGCGCCGCCCTGCTCGACTTCCGGTCCGACGTAGTCGATGTTCCTGAACCTGAGCTCGCTCTTGATGAACGATGCAATCGGGCTCTCCTTGACGAATGAAGTGAGCACCATGGTCTTCAATCCCAGGGAAGCGGAAACGTTCAGAACGTTGCTCTCTGCACTGGTGGCCTGGAGCTCGAACAGATGGCTTGTATGAACGGGAAGCCTGTTGACCGGTGTGATCCTGACACCCATGCTGGTGGGACAGACAAGATCGTATTTGCAGTTCTCTCTAAGTTTAAGCATTGAAAACTCCTTATGTTCTAATTAGTTATGCTACTACAGAATGAAGCGTTGCGCGAACCGCGCCGGGTCCCGCATTCAGGCTCTCGAAAGCCTTGATCACGGCATCCTTCAGCGGGGACGTCAGAACGTTGTAACCCCAGATATCCTCACGGCTGAGAATCTTGTCCAGCTCGCCGCCCTTGAGGGCCTTGCCGAACTGAAGACCGGCAATATCGGCATGTGCGGACTCTGCCAGCGGATCCGGGCTGAGCTCGAAGGCCTGACCGTTGTCATCCACGCCGAGAAGGTATCTGATCCAGGAAGCCAGGACCACGGGGATTACCTTGAGGTTTGCAAGATCCAGACCCTTTCTCTGATACTCCTTGACGGTCTCGCCGAAGCGGATGGCCAGCTTCTGGCTGGTCTCTGTGGCGATTCTCTGCGGAGTGTCGGGCATGAACGGGTTGGGAAGTCTCTTGTACACGACATCGTCGATGAATGACTTCGGTGAGAGGATTCCGGGGTCGGTGACAACGGGAAGTCCCTCGACATAACCCAGTCTCTCTATATATTTAACTATATCCTCATCCTTCATCTCATCGCAGATGCGGGTATAGCCAAGCATGCATCCCATGACGCTCATTGCCGTATGAAGCGGATTCAGGCAGGTACAGACCTTCATGCGCTCTACCTTGGTTACGGTGTCGCGGTCGGTGAAGTACACGCCGGCCTTGTCCAGGGCGGGTCTGCCGTTGGGGAACTTGTCCTCGATTACCAGATACTCACACTCCTCCGAGTTGACGAACGGAGCGATGAAGGATCTCTTGGCAGTGACCACGACATCCATGTTCTCCACGTTGTCGTCGTTGATTGTCTGGGAAACCATCGGATCAGGTCTGGGTGTGATCTTGTCGATCATCGACCAGGGGAAGCTCACCTTTGTCTCATCGCAGAGCCAGGTGACGAATTCCTTCGAGACCAGGCCCATCTCACACCATGTCTTGGCAATGGTCGATACTCCCGTGAACAGCTTGAGACCGTTCTGGGAGCAGTTGTCCATGCTCACCACTGCCATCGGTGTGGCGCCGGCCTTGAATCTCTCGTTCAGAAGAGCTGTTACCATGCAGATGATGGTGGTGCATCCCTCGGGACCCCTCTTGATGTCTTCCTGAACATAGCCGGGAGCTGTGGCATAGCCCTTCTCCGTGATGGTGAAGCTCACCATCTGAAGCGAAGGATTGGTGAAGATACTGACGAACTTCTTCCACTCTTCGGGCTGCTGTGTGCTGCAGACCATTGCCTGTGCGACGGATGCGCAGACTTCCTTGGAAACGGTGCCGTCACTCTTGAGGGTGACGTTGATGTTCATGTTGTCGAACGGCGCATAGCCCTTCTCGATGACTTCGGGGTCGAAGCCCTCGCCTACGATGATACCGGTATCGGCAAGACCTCTGTTGAGAAGATCCTGCATTCTTGCAGCCGGGAAGATCTTGAAGATGTTTCCGCCTCCGAAATGAACCCACCTGGGATTCTTCTCGGTGTTCTCTCTCATCTTTACGATGTCATACTCGGGAAGCTTGTAGCCCTTGGAGGCCCATTCCTTCCTCGATTCAGCGTTCTGGATGCTCTTAAGATTAAGCTTCAAACCTAAACCTCCGCTTTTTCCTTATTTCGATTACTTGCCGAGAATATCCTTGGCGTGATGTCCGATGTGGTTGAACAGAAGCTCTGCATAATCCTCTCTGTACTCTCTCCAGAGGTCATAGAGCCTGTCCTTGAATGTGAAGCTGCCGTCACCGTTCTTCTCGTTGAGGATCAGACCGTATGTGATGTGGATCAGCTGTCTTGCGTCATTCTGCTTGAAAAGATCCGGGAGCTGGGCATCCGTAAGGGTATCGAGCTTGGGGATCCTGTTCAGGTCGGTGGTTACGTGATAGTAGGCAGTTGCTGCCTTGAATGCGGTGAGGGCATACTTGTGGACCTCTCTGTAGAGAGCGGGATCCTTCATGGCAACAAGCTTCATGGCCTCGAGCCAGTTGGTTCCGGCGGTCTTGAGGTGGAAGCGGCCCTTGGTCTCCTTGCCGGCCGACGGGAAGATGGAGAACTTATCCGATCCGCTGTGGATGGAGATCTTGTATCCGAAATGCCTTGAGATGACGGCGTGGATCTTCATCTCGCGTGCGAACTGGTTCACGTCCCCTATGTAGTCGATTCCCTTCTGGAACTCACCGCAGAATCTCGGGGCAACGGTCGATACCTTTACGCCTGCGAGAATCAGCTCGTTGGCAACGAAGAAGTGCTGCTCGGGAACGGTCGGGGTCATTGTCTCGTCGATGGAGAGCTCGAAGTCTGCCTGCTGGACTCCGTCCTTCATGATGACGTTGAAGAAGATGTCCTTGCAGTGCTCGATTGCTGCGCTGTAGATGAGAACCGATCTCTTGTACATCTGCTCGTCGAAGGAAATGGTCACTCCCTCTCCGATGTCGAAGCTCTTGTTGAGGTATCTGTCCTCGAGCTCCTTGTTCGGAACATACTTGGCGTTGACCTGCTCATCTGTCATGCCCTCGATGGAGTTGTCGATCTGCTCGCTGCAGTCCAAGGTGATCATGGTGCAGCCGCTTTCCAGTGCATACTGAACCTCGGAAGCCTTCTTGACGTGGTCGCCGTCTGCGCCCCAACCTGTCGTGAAGCCGCATCTGAAGACTGCGAACGAAGCGCTGTCGATGACATCTGCGAAAGTCCTGTTGGTGAGATTCAGCTCTCTGATCGACTGCTGTGAGAGAATCGGAGTGATCTCGGAGTACTTCTTGAAGACCCTGAGGTGTCCGTCCGTGGCGATGCCGAGTCTGTCGCCGACTCCCATCGTCTTGTCCCTGTCGAGAACTCTTGAAGGAGCCGTGAAGGGATAAGCAGCGCGCATCTTGACTGCATTGGTGTGGTTCAGCGGAGCCAATGTCCACTTCTTGCCACCGCTCGTGACCTCCTCACCCTCGAAGCCGAGAGCGGGACTGGCGACGAAGAAGTCGCACTTCTTGGCGGCAACCATGCAGAGGTCGTCGTGTACCGAATCCTTGTAGACGTCGAAAACGCGTCCGTCATCTGTCTTGAACATGTAAAATCCTCCTGATGCCCTGGGGCATGGCGGTGGTTTTGAACCACACGGTTACATCTTAAGACGAAATGCTCGGGAATGCAACTAAAATATTAGTATATTTTTGTGGATTATTGCGACCTTTTGTTCTATAATACAGCCATGCTGACCGATGTGGTATACAATGATCTCAGACAGAAGATCCTCAGCCTTGCCCTCAAGCCGGGCACGGAACTGAGCTTCACGAACCTCAAACCGCTCTACAACGTGAGCATCTCCCCCATCCGCGATGCGCTCAAGCGCCTGCAGACAGAGGGCCTTGTCGATATCCGTCCCCAGAGCGGAACCTCGGTATCTCTCATAGATATGGCAAAGGTACGCGACGAGAGATTTGCCCGCCTGTACCTCGAACTGGGTGCCGTTGAAAAGGCATTCGACCGCGGAATTTCCAACCAACTCATTTCAGAATGGGAAGATAGCCTCAACAAGCAGACTCTTGCCTTCGCAGCCAGGGATACTGCAACGTTTCTGGATCTGGACAACCGCATGCATCGCCTCCTCTTCCAGGCCTGCGACCACCAGTTGGTCTTCGACTCCATGCTGTCCACCAGCGGCAACTATCACCGCGTGCGCATGGTCAGCTACCTCTTCGACGAAATCTTCTCCAACGCCATAGAGCAGCACAGGAACATCCTTGAAGCCCTCAGGTCAGGCTCCAAGGACGAGGTGCTTTCGCTGGAGAGGAAACACATTTCGAAGATGGATACGGAGACCTCCTCCTATCAGAAGGTCTACCCCCAGTACTTCAAGTAAAAACCAGAGTAATATATCAGTTTTCTCAGAATTTGGAACCGAATACGGAGACCAAAAAGCGGTCCGTCTTCTCAGGCCAATCATGTACTTCGGAGACAACTCCCGGATGCCTTGCGCTGGACACCTCATCGGTACCCAGAGAGTAGCCGTGCCCGCCCGAACCCTCATAGAGCACGAACTCATTGCGCACGCCGAAGCGGTCCAGGGCCTCCTTGAACAGTACCGAGTTCCCGTACGGAACCGAGTGGTCCGTCCTGGTGGTCCATATGAACGAAGGCGGAGTATCAGCGCTCACCTGCTTCTCCAAAGACACCTTCTCCCGGAGAGAAGACCTGTTCCCTATCAGATTCCTGATAGATCCTTCATGGGCAAGCGGCCCGGAAGTGATGACGCTGTAGCACAAAACAAGGGCGTTGGGCCTGCACTTCTCTCCGTACTCCGGCCAGAACACTCCTATGCTTGCTGCAAGGTGTCCGCCGGCGGAGAATCCCATGACGGCGATCTTATCCTTATCAGTATTCAGCTCATCCGAATTGGCCCTGATATAGGCAATCGAGGCTGCAAGTTCTTCAAGCGGCTTGGGCCAGACACCTTCCCAGGAATCGGTGATTTCATCGTAGGAGTCAAAAGGCGCAGTGGAATAGAAGAGGACCGCGGCATTGTAGCCTAGGCTGTTGAACCGAACGGCAACGGCCTCGGCCTCGCGGTTGGAGCAGAAATG
>JAGCUM010000242.1 GCA_017962865.1 Spirochaetales bacterium | reverse complement strand
TCCGAGTCCGAATGAACCGAGCTGAAGACCCATACCGAAATCGATCTTGGCGATGGCGGTGCGGCCGCTGCCGAGATTGTTCAGATACTTGGTTGCCAGGTTGATCTTATCCTCGTCGGATGCGGTCTTGTCAGCAATCTTGTTCACAATCTCCATTGCCTCGGGATCGGCAATCAGTCTCTGAAGATTGTAAACTGTCATTGAAACCGAAGGAACAGCAAGTCCGAAACCTCTCTTGATGGCAAGGTTTGCCGGGTTTGTAAAGAAGCTGTCGATCATTGTAGGTGTTGCAAGTCCGCTGGCACCCATGGCATCGTATCTGGCCATTGAGGGCTTGAAAGCGAAATCAATTTCGGGATATTCCACTTTGTCGATCTTGTCTGCAAACACTGCGGTGCAGGCAAACAGAACGATCAGAATGCATAAGATAGTTTTCTTCATAGGTTTGTCCCCCTATCAGAGCTTGGCCAGATAATTGGAGATTGTTCCGTCTCCATCTCCCAGATAAAGGAGATCCGTGTATCCGGTATCGTTGATCAGGATTGAAAGAGTTGCAATGCACCTCAGAGCATAGGCATCCTGTGTCTTGAGGGATGTGAGCAGTGAATTCCACATGTTGCCGAATCCGTCGACAGGAACATTTGCAAGAGCCTCTGCATTTGCCTCAATGTCCATCAGTGCATCATATGTTGCATCGACGAACTCCTGGAGAGCAGCCTTTCCACCGTTCTTATCAACTGTGACGAATGTCATAGCGATGAAGTAGCGGAGCAGGTCATCGATGATCAGTCCGTGATTGGTCTTTGCCTGGAGAACTGCATCGCAGTCAGCGATTGTCTTCGGATTGACATAGAGTGATGAAATCAGATCGTATGTCATCTTGACTGCCTTGGACTGTGCAATCATGACATTGTACTTTGCCTCATCGAACTTGCCGTCCTTTGTTACCAGCTTTGCCAGTGTGGCGATAGGATCCTTGAAAGCTGCGAGATAAGGCAGGACATCCGGATTGATTCCCTTTGAGCCACCCATTGAACTGATGAGTGTCATGATATCGACACCGCCGAGAAGATCCATTCCGGCAACCTCGGTTGTCATCTTGAGAGTATCAAGTGAGCTGAGAGCTGAATCTGCGATTGCGAGGCCTTCATCGGTAAGTCCTTCTTCTGTCACATACTTGTCAGCGCCGCCTTCCTCTGTTGCTGCTGTAGCGACTTCCTGGATTGTATTGGCCATCTCAGAGAGAACTGCGACTGTAGCAAGCTCGGCCATTGTCGGGGTATCGGAAATGTTCTCCTTTACGCTGTCAAGAGTATCCTTGACTGTCTGGAGGAGCTCGATCTGCTCCGGCGTTGCACCTGCAGCTTCTGCTTCTGCAATCTTAGTCTCTACCTGACTCGAGAGTTCTGTTGCCTGATTCTGGATGGCGGTCTTGACAGCTTCCTGCTGCTTTGCTGCCTCTTCCTCTGTCATTGAAGAAGTATCGACAACCGGCTTTGTGAGCTCTTCCTTTAGAGCTTCGGCCTTCTGCTCGGAATCCTTGACCTTGGCCACGGACTCTGTGATCTTGGCTGCATCAGAGAAACTGATTGTTGCTGTTGCATTTCCTTCCTCGTCCACTGCGACGGAAACGGAATTGCTTACTGTCTGTGTGGCATTGTTGACTTCAGCCATGTTGGCATCGATGCCGTAGACGTTGTTTCCCATCTTTCCCATGGTCTCAGCCCACTTGGAATATGTTTCCTGTGAACAGGCTGTAAGTGCAAGAGCCATGGCGATGACAAGAAGACCCAAAAGAATCTTTTTCATTGTTCTCCTCCTAATGGAATCACTTTGTGAACCCTTTAAGTTGCTGTTTCAATTATCCACGACAAACAGGCGTTTGTGAAGCGGATCTTTTTACTTACCATACTATATAACAAACGAAGGGGCAGAAGGTAACAGATGCCGGACAAAAAAACATCAATCTCTCAGTTTCCGCCTGAAAGCCAGGCAGAGTACCGTGGCGGCGACGGGGAAAATAGTATATAGAGCAAAGAGACTCGGATAGCCCAGAGAGTCGATCACAAAGCCTCCAAGCAAGACTCCGAGAGTTGACGGAAGATTAGTTGCAATGGCCCAATATAGGCTCATAGCTAAAGAATAGTGCTCTTTCTTTACATTTTGAGCTATGAATTTGGCCATTCCGATATGCAGCGCTCCGAACGTAAGGGAATGGAAAAGCTGAGCGAAAGTGAAGGCCCAGACGTTTCTGAACACATAGTAGATGACCAGCCTGACAGCCAAGGCGGCAGAAGCAAGAAGTACGAAGAGATACGGTGTGGCCTTCCCTTTCTGGAGAAGATTTCCTCCTATGACCATCATCACGAATTCGGACAGGGCCCCGAGGGCGATGAAGAGAGTGAACGAATCTCCGAACCCAAGCTCCTCCGTCATATAGGAAGCAAGAAGCTTATCGGGAACCGCATGTGCGATTCTGGACAGGGCCACGATCAGGATCATCAGGTAGTATTTGCCGCTGAACCAGCTGAACGAGAAGACCTTCCCGTCCTGCTTCTCCCCTGTCCTTTCGGCCGGAATGTCCCTGGGGCTTCTGAACATGACAAGCAGGAATATGGCAGAGACTATCAGGAGGCACAGGCTGATGGAACGGTTGCTGGTCTCATCCGGAAAGCCTGTAAGTCCGAAGACCAGAAGAGCAACCACATAGCCCATGGTTCCGGCAGAGCGGGCAATCCCGTAGGCGGAGGCGTTGCCCCTCAGCAGCCTGTTCTGATAGCCGTCCAGCATGGGATTGAGCGACCAGTAGAAACTGGATGCAATGATGAAAAACAGTATCGTCAGGGCCAGTGAGCCTGACAGAGCGCTCGGAATCAGGAGAGAGACGCTTCCGATCATCATCAGGACGACCATCAGCCTGGTCTTTCGGGTCCTGTCGGAAATCATGGCCATGAAGATCGGGAATATGATCGAGGCAATCTGTCCCAGTGCAATCACCACCCCTACCAGGGAGTGGGAATACCCCTTGTTGCGGAACACGATCTGCGTGTAAGGGGCGACGACTGCAACGGTAGCCTGAAAGAAGAAATTCAGGAGCATGAATCTGAGCATGAGTGCATTATCCCGATTTCAATGTATTTATACAATAAAAAAGCCACGGCTTTCACCGTGGCAATTCGATAATAAGCTATCTGACTCAGCGGATAGCAAGCTCGGTCTGAAGATCGAAGAACTTTGCCTTCTCCATGTTGGGAGCAAGGGAGACCTTCTCGCCGACCTTGACAATGACGGACGGCTCGATCTTACCGGTAATCTGGTTCTTGGCTGTTGCGACGAAGACATGCGTCTCAGCTCCAAGAGGCTCGACAACCGATACTGTTCCGTCGATTGTCTTTCCATCGACAGATGTCTGCTCATAAGTGACATCCTCAGGACGGATACCGAAAGTAACCTGCTTTCCGACATAGTCCTTCAGGAGCTTGGCCTGTGCATCTGTGACCTTGAGGCGGAAATCACCCTCGTGGACATAGATTGCATCACCTTCCTGCATGACATCGCAGACCATGAAGTTCATCGGTGGTGATCCGATGAAGCCGGCGACGAACTTGTTGTCAGGCTCGTTGTACAGCTCAAGCGGTCCGCCGATCTGCTGGATGACACCAAGCTTCATGACGACGATCTTGTCGGCCATTGTGAGAGCCTCGACCTGGTCGTGCGTGACGTAGATCATTGTTGCCTGCAGTCTGTGGTGGAGTCCTGA
>JAGCUM010000241.1 GCA_017962865.1 Spirochaetales bacterium | reverse complement strand
GATGTTGTCGAATGTGTAGTACTCGCCGCGCTCGGTCGGTGCGATCTAGATGAGAACCTTTCCGTACTGAGCGTGTCCGCAGGACTGCTTCTTGTGAGCATACTCGACGATTCCGCTCGTCTTGGTGATGGTCTCGCGATATGCGACACGCGGGAGCTTGGTGTTGATCTGGATCTTCTGCTTGTCCTTGATCTTGTCGAGGATCATGCCGATGTGGAGCTCTCCCATTCCGGAGACTGTTGTCTGCTTGGTCTCTTCGTTGTAACCGACCTGGAATGTCAGATCCTCTTCGGTGATTCTGTGGAGGGCATCGTTCATCTTGTCTTCCGACTTCTTGTCAGCTGCAGAGATGGCAAGTGAGTAAATCGGGTTGGGCAGGCTGAGCGGCTTGAAGGAATACTTCTGATCCGGACCTGAGAGAAGGGTGCAGTTTGTGGCTGCAACGTTGCTCTTTGCGATGATTCCGATATCGCCGGGAACGAGGGCATCGGTCTCGATGAGCTTCTTTCCGACTGCGCGGTAGACCTTGCCGGGCTTTTCCTTCTTGCCGAGTGCCGGGTTGAAGATGTCTGAATCGCCCGAGAGAGTTCCGGTGATGACCTTGAGGAAGGAGAGCTTTCCGGAGAACTGGTCGATGGCTGTCTTGAAGCAGATGGCTGCGACAGGACCTGCTCCGACTGCAAGAGGAGCCTCAGAACCGTCTTCCTTGACGATTGTGTCTGTTGCTCCCTCCGGGGAAGGTGCGATGTCGGCGATGAAGTCGAGAAGGTTGGTGATTCCGGCGTTGTTGATTGTGCTTCCGCAGAAGACAGGAACCAGAACGTTGTTCTTCAGACCTTCCTTGAGACCCTCATGGATCTCTTCCGGCTCAAGAGTCATCTCTTCGAGATACTTCTCCATGAGCTCCTCGGTTCCTTCGGCTGCTGCCTCGATGAGGCTCTCGCGGTACTGCTCGACTTCGTCTGCATACTCTGCGGGGATGTCACCGACGGTCTCTTTCTGACCCGGGTGGAAGAAATAGGCCTTGTTCTCGATGAGGTTGATAACACCCTTGAAGGATGTTCCGTTGCCCATCGGGATTGTCACGGGAACGAATGTGGTCTTGAACTCTTCCTTGAGGTGACCGAAGGTTGCACCGTAATCGACTCTTTCGCGCTCCATCTTGTTGAGGAAGACCATTCTGGGCTTCTGTCTCTGGTTGAGGTTTCTCCAGAGCTTGATGGTCTCGATCTGTGCACCGTCACGGGCATCGACGACCATGAGGACTGACTCACAGGTTCTGAATCCGCAGATGACCTCTCCGACGAAGTCTGCCGTACCCGGAGTGTCGATGAAGTTGAGGGATTTGCCCTGCCATGAGATGTTTGCAAGTGCCGAATGGACGGAAATCTTTCTTGCGATTTCCTCTTCGGTGTAGTCACTTGTCGTCTTTCCCGAGTCCACTGTCTCAGGTCTTGAGATTACGTTGCTGTAGTACAGGAACTGCTCGAAAAGAGAAGTCTTTCCGGTTCCGTTGTGGCCAGCGATTGCGACGTTTCTGATGTCTTTTGTTGAAAGAGCCATAATTCCCTCCTAGAACATTGGCAATATATGAAAATTGTAATCACAATTGATCAAGATTATCCCTATAAGGACAACCTTTCATACTATATAATATTATCTTGAAAAATAAAAGGTCTGAGAGGCAATTGGCTCAAAATAGTTCAAAGTGTTGTCTTGCAGTACTTTACCTGTCGGTCTTCGGCGCAAAGTGGCTGAATTCCATCGAGAAGGTTCCTCTTCCCTGAGTGGATGAGCGAAGTGCGGTGGAATAGCCGAAGAGCTTGGCAAGAGGTGCCTGTGCGAGTATATGGTCTGCACTGGTCTTGCTCTCCATGCTGGACACTATGCCGCCCCTCTGGGTGAGGCTCGAAATGGTATCGCCGACATACTGGGAAGGCACGATCAGAGTCACGTCCATCACAGGCTCCATGAGTACCGGACCTGCTTCCTGGGCTGCTGCATCGAAACACATGGCCGCGCATGCCTCATAGGCAAATTCGGTAGCCGTCAGCTCGCTGTACTTGATGTCCACAAGCTCTACCTTCATATCGCAGACCTCATAGCCATAGCGGATGCCGCTTCTGAAGGAGTTCTCGACACCTCTCTGAACCGCATCGAACATCTCCTGCGGAATGGTTCGTGATTCCACGAGGTTCTCATATACGGTTCCGCTCTTGGCCTCAAGCGGTGTAAGACGCAAGGTGACGGTTGCGCTGTTTTCCTTGCCTGCAAGCATCTTGCTGAACGTATATGTCTTTTCTGAGGCTGAAGTTATGCTTTCTCTGTAGGTAACCTGAGGCTTTCCGATGTGGCAGTCGACCTTGAATTCCTTGGTGATTCTGGTGACCAGGACATCGAGATGGAGTTCTCCCATTCCGCTTATGACGAGCTGACCGGTCTCCTCGTTGTCCTTGTATGTGAAGGTAGGGTCCTCGAGGGTCAATATCTCGAGGGTCTTCTTGAGCTTGGCCTGTTCGGTGGCATTTGCAGGCTCTATGGCAATCGAGATGACCGGCTCGGGGAAGCTCATCTTCTCCAAAAGAATCTGGGCCCCCTCTGAACCGATTGTATCACCGGTCTGGGCCATCTTGAATCCGACGATTACTCCGATATCTCCTGCCTGGAGTTCCTGAAGTTCCTCGGGCCTGTTGGCATGCATCCTGAGAAGGCGGTTGATTCTCTCACGCTTCTTCTTGGAGATGTTGAGAACAGCAACGTTCTTTCTGAGCACTCCGGAATAGACCCTGACGAAGGCAAGAGGTCCGGCCTCGCGGTCATACTGGATCTTGAAGACGAGTGCAAGAGGCGGAGCCTTGGGATCGTTCTTGACCTGGACTTCCTCTTCCTTGTCCTTTTTCAGATGGATTCCGATTGCAGGGGGAATATCATCGGGGGAGGGCAGCAGGTCCACGATTCCGTCCAGAAGGCACTGTACTCCGATATCCTTGAGCGACGATCCGCAGAATACGGGAAGAAGGTCCCTTTCGATGGTGCATTTGCGCAGAACGGAAATGATCAGGTCTTCGGGAATCTCTTCTCCTGCGAAATAAAGCTCGGTGATTTCATCGGAATAGTTGGATACGCAGTCCAGGAGCTTCTCGCGCCACTGCTGAGCCTCATCCTGCATGTCTGCGGGGATAGCCGAGTAGCTGTACTCATAGCCTGAAGTCTCGGGATCGAAGGTGACCATCTGCATTTTCAGCAGGTCAATTACACCTTCAAACTTGCTTTCTTTCCCAACTGGGATGAATAGTGGAACCGGCTCTTCCTTGAGCTTCGTCCTGATATCATCGATGGCAGCATAGAAATCAGCACCGAGTCTGTCCATCTTGTTGATGAAGGCAATCCTCGGAACCTTGTATGTGTTGGCCTGTCTCCAGACCGTTTCGCTCTGAGGCTCTACTCCGCCTACTGCGCAGAAGACTCCGACAGCTCCGTCCAGGACCCTGAGGGATCTCTCGACCTCTGCAGTGAAGTCCACGTGACCCGGAGTATCGATTATGTTGATCTGGACACCTTTCCAATAGCAGGTTGTCGCAGCACTCGTGATGGTTATTCCGCGGTTCTGCTCCTGTTCCATCCAGTCCATTGTGGCTTCGCCGTTGTCGACTTCACCGATGCGATGGTTCTCCCCGGTGTAGAAGAGGATTCGCTCGGTTGTGGTAGTCTTTCCGGCATCTATGTGTGCAATGATTCCTATGTTTCTGGTTTTGTCACTCGTCATGGCACAAATGCTAGCATAAAATGCCTTCTTTGTTAATTGAAAACACCTTGTCCAGGCCGTGTTATTCATAATCTGAAAGGCCCATACCAGTTGACAACCTCATTCTCTTCTGTTAATCTCCATTTGTTGTGAAAATGGGCCAATAGCTCAGTAGGTAGAGCAACGCCCTTTTAAGGCGTGGGTCGTTGGTTCAAACCCAACTTGGCTCATGCCTTCACTGACAGATGTCGCTCTCGTCTAGTGGTTAGGACAACGGGTTTTCATCCCGTCAACACGAGTTCGATCCTCGTGAGCGATGAAAGGCTCCCATCCGAAAGGTGGGAGCCTTTCTCTTTGTAAATCCTGTAAAGCCGTGCTATGATGTATTTACAAAACACTGAACAGGAGACAATCCAAATGAAGAAACTAGCAACTCTTCTTATTCTGCTTGCTGTCTGCGTAATGGCAGTCGCAGCACTCGATTTCACAACTGTCGATGACCTGTATGATGCAGGTACCGATAACCAGAAAGTCTATGACACCCTTCAGACGATGCTCAAGGAAGCCAAGAGCGGAGAGGAGAAGGCCGAAGTCCTCTGGAGACTTTCACGTGTCTGCGTGGATCTGGGTGACAAGATGGATGAGAAGGACAAGAACGGAAAATTCGCCATCTATACCGAAGGCGAGAACTATGCAATCCAGTCAATCGAGGCAAAGCCGAACTACCTTGCCTACCTGTGGAAGTGTGCGAACATCGGTCGTTACGGACAGACCAAGGGAGTCATGGATTCACTTGGAAAGGTCAAGCCGATGAAGGCCGATATCAAGTCCATCATCGATGATTTCGGAGTACTCGATTCCTCCGAGGCATGGTACACGCTGGCAGTCCTGAACGATTCCGTTCCCGGAATCCTCGGCGGTGATTCGATTGCAGCCATCAGCTATATGAGGGCCGCATGTGACACGATACCTGCAAAATATATCTATGGCGGAACATATAAGGCACTCGCTGAGATGCTCTATGCCCGTGATTGGTCAGCAGACAAGAGGGCCAAGGAGATCAAGAAGATCCAGGCCAAGTGGGACAAGGAGAAAAAGAGCAACTACGAGAAGTATGCATTCTATGAGGGAGCAAACGGACCTGATGCAATGCCCTTGTGGACCAATACGAAGCTCTCTGCAATGAGCGACAAGCAGGAAGCCCTTGTCATTCTCAAGTATGCCCAGAGTGTCTACAATTCCCGCTCCAAGCACTCCGGCGGAGATGAGAAAAACTACAACGAGATTCAGGAACTGATCGACAAATGGTCAAAGTAGTCCGTTATCTCTGATACGGGACAAGCCGCCGGATCCGGCGGCTTTTTCTTTTTAGAATCAGATCTCATCTCAACGATCTCCAGTAGTAGTCTCCGAGGCCGAAGCGGCGGAGGCTTCTTGCTTTCTCGAAGTGCTCTTCGGTGACAGTGCTCCGATCCTCATAATCTGCAATCGAACGGGCCAGGGCAATCAGCCCGATCTGGCTTCTGGAACTGAGGTTGTTCTGGGTGTTGATTCTGTTGAAGAGGTTGATCTCATCCTTGAGGCAGAGAAGGGCGGAAGTCGAGTAATGGATCTGTCCGTTGTAATCTACTTCTTCTATATATTTATAGCGCTCGCGCTGGCGCGCGAGGGCGTTCTCTACACTAAATATGTAGTCTGCGTCGCCGGTCTTAGGGGTATCGATCTGAGTCATCATGTCACCTTGGGAGCGGATGGGAAGGCGGATATCGAAGCGCTCTATGAGTTGGCGGCCGAGTTTTGCCCAGTGGGTCGTGATTTTCTGGGCGGTGCAGGTGCAGATGGCGGCCGGATTGCCCAGGGAACCGCAGGCGCATGGGTTCAGGTTTCCTACCATGAGAAAGCGGGCCGGGTAGGTTATTACTTCGCCGCTTCGGGTGCTTTGGGTGTAGCCTTTGTCGTAGGTATCCTTGATGGTTTCGAGTAGTTTCGGCGTGTATTTGTTGGTTTCGTCCAATACCAGTGTTCCGAGGTGTGAGAGGGCTCCTTCGCCGGGTGTCTTGGCGGAGCTTCCGGATACGAACTGGGTCTG
>JAGCUM010000240.1 GCA_017962865.1 Spirochaetales bacterium | reverse complement strand
TTTTATCAAAACAAAATCATCGTTTCTGAAGATCGGCGGAATCCTGTACTTTTCCATGAAGGCGGGCATCCCCGAGGGCTTTGACGAGAAGGGTAGATATTTCACTCCGTTCTCAGAGTCCATCGTGGATTCGGTCCTGGCAGACGGGAAGCTTGAGATCGGCGAACGCTGGACCGAAAGCGACAGTCTGGGCAGGGAGGGCTTTCACTGGGAAGCCATAATACTGAGGAAAATCAGGTGAAGTTGCTGGCCACGAACTCCAGAAACTCGCTTTCTACATCTGTCAGCTGATGTTTCTTTGCCCAGTAGATTGCGAATCTGTCCTGGGTGAAGACCTTTACATCGGAAACGGGGACCCTGACCATGGTTTCATTGTTCATGAAGCCCGAAGATGCCACGAAAGTCACCCCGATTCCTTTCTCGACGAGTCTGTTCATCAGGAAGGTGCTGCATTCGGCAACGACATTGGGCTCGAATCCTGCGTTCCTGCAGATTTCGTAGAAGCTCTTTGTCAGAGGCAGATCGGATAGGGGAAAAATGAATTTCTCGTTCTTCAGGTCCTTCAGACGGACTGATTTCAGCTTGGACAGGGGATGGTTTTTTGTCATTCCGACGTAGAAGACCTTGTTCTCGGGCCCAACCATCCTGCTGTTGAGCAGCTTGTTGTCCATGGCACCTGCAAGTGATATTGCAAAAGTGATGTTGTTTTCCAAGATGTCAGCCTCGACGTTCTTCACGTCGCTGTGCCTGTTCAGGAATTTCACATCCGGGTGGGAATCCATATATTCGGAGACTATTTCGCCGATCATGAAGGAACTGACTGCCGTGGAAACGGAAAGGATCTTTTTCCCCAGAAGGCTGATATTCCTTACGTTGTCGCAACTTGTATCGAGGACTTCCAGAATGGTACGGGACGATTCCAGAAAGACCTTGCCTTTCTCATTCAGATAGAGTCTGCCTTTGATTCTGTCGAACAGCTGGGTCCCCAGCTCTTCTTCCAGCCTTGAGATAGAAATGCTCAGGGTAGGAGGGGTGATATGGAGTCTGTCCGCAGTTTTGGTCAGGTTGCCGGTTTCCGCCAATGCCCTGAAATAGCGTATCTGCTGAAGCTCCATGGTTCCTCCTTTTGTTATGGTAATGCAAAATCGTTAGCTTGTATACTAACGAATAGTTAAATCTCATTGCATTTTCATAAATAGTCGAAATCACTATCATGAAGTCGGGAGAGTTACCTTGGATATCAGAGATAACAGGCGGATTCATGAAATGTCACCATACGACGTAATTGTCGTCGGCGGCGGAATCGCAGGTATCAGTGCAGCTGTCGCAGCTGCCAGAGAAGGTTCCAGGACTCTCATTCTTGAGAAAGGCATAGTCTTCGGCGGTCTTGCCACTGTTGGTCTGATAAACTGGTACGAGCCTCTTTGCGACGGTCGCGGGACCAAGATGGTAGGCGGTATTGCCGAGGAGCTGATCAAGCTTTCTGTCAGATACAGCTTCCAGGATCTGCCTCAGAAGTGGGGCGGAACCGATAAGGTCCGTGAAGACGGCCGCTACAGCACCCATTTTTCACCTACCATCTTCGCGATGGCAATCGATGAGTACCTCAGGTCAAACAACGTCGAAATCCTTCTGGACTGCCTTATGACATTCCCTGTCATGGAAAACGGAAGGTGCACCGGTATTGTCGCAGAGGCCAAGGAGGGAAGACTCTTCTTCCCGGCAAAGGCTGTCATCGATGCAACAGGCGATGCCTCCGTCTTTGCCGCAGCAGGCGCAAAGACCGTGTGTGCAAAGAATTATCTTGGTTATTACGGTCATGTTTACGACACCGATACCATCGATGCCTACGAGAAGACCGGCAACATGGTCAGAATGAGAAAGTGGGTGATTGCCGGTATCAATCCGTTTGATGACAAGACGACTGAGTCCGACAGATGCTACTGCGGGACCACGGCAAAGGATATCACGGATTTTGTCCTGAAAGGGAGGTCGATGTTCTTCGACAAGGTCAGAAACGGGAATCCCGAGGGAAGGGATGTCTCGAGCCTTCCGTTCATGCCCCAGTTCCGCACGATCAGAAGGATAGTGGGAGAACAGGACTTCAATGCCGTCGACGGGCAGAAGTACGACGATGCAATCGGCTCCTGCGGGGATTTCAGGAAGGGTCATCTTGGAAAGCATTATCAGGTTCCGTTTGCAGCCCAGTACAACAGGGAATTCCCGAATCTGGTGGCTGCAGGACGGGTAATCTCCGCCTCCGATGAGGGGTGGGAGGTAAGTAGGGTAATTCCGGTCTGTGCCCTCACGGGGCAGGCTGCCGGAATTGCCGCTTCGATGACTCTGGGTGGAAACATCCAGGATGTCGATATCAGGGGACTTCAGGGAAAGCTTGCCGACTCGGGAGTCCTGTTTGTGTGAATAATGCCGCCGGAAGGCGGTATTTTGATTTTTGAACTCAAGCAGCTTGCTGCAGATTATAAGGAGTAAAAAAATGAAGAAAGTCATTGTTGTTATGATGATCCTTGCAGTCATCACAGCATCAGTCTTCGCCCAGGCCGCCACAGAGCAGGCAGAGGAGAAGGTCGTCACCATCATCCAGGATGCAAACTTCGCCAATCAGGAGTGGTTTGCACAGATGAACGCTGATTTCGAGGCCGAGACAGGAATCAAGGTCGA
>JAGCUM010000239.1 GCA_017962865.1 Spirochaetales bacterium | reverse complement strand
GCCAACATAGCGGTGGTTTTCGCCCTCTACCGGTTGGGTTTCAGGGAGGCTCTGGGGGTCTCGCTGATAAGGGTTGTCCTAAGCGCAATACTCTTCGGTTCGGTCGTATCCGGCCTTTACTCGGCTGCCGGGGCAGTCCTGTCCCTTGCGGGCATGGCCCTTCTGAAAAAAACAGGTTTCTTCGGCACCGTCGGGGTGAGTGTAAGCGGGGCCGTTCTACATAACCTTGGACAGATAGGCATCGCATGCCTTATACTTAGAACTCAGGCACTGGTCTACTATCTGCCGTTTCTGATTCTCAGCGCAGTTGCAGCCGGTGTAGTCATAGGAATTGTTTCAGCCGTTCTTGTCGAACGCCTTGGAGGAGAATGATATGGATGACGAGCAGAGAAATGAAGAACTGATAAAGGAAGAGGAAAAGAGATTCTCCCCGATTTTCTTTGAGATCGGCGGAAAGATGGGAAAACTGGAGAAGGGCATCCACTGGGTGACCTCTGCCATAATGGTTTTCAGCTGCGTTGTCATCATCGGAGGCATTCTGGTGAGTTTCATCAGGATTCCCAACTACTTCGAGGATCTGATCAACAGGGAGCCCGGTTCGCTGCTGACCCGTCTGGAGTATGCGGCCGAGATCATAATCGCAGTCGAGCTCATCTACGTCATAATCGCCCAGAACCTCGAATCCATCGTCGAGATCCTGATGATTGCATTTACCCGTGAACTGATAATCGGCAACTGGGAGATGTGGGAGATTCTTCTGGGTGTCGCGGTTATCGCAGGACTCTTCGCTGTCAGAAAGTATCTGATGCACAGGAAAAAATGATCACTCTGAGGAGCCTGGGCTTTCGCTATCCCGCATCTGTCGGGGATGAATATGCGCTGCGCTCGATTGACATGGAAATAAAACAGGACTCCTTCTGTGCCGTTCTCGGAGCCAACGGGTCGGGCAAGTCCACACTTGCCAGGATTCTCAATGCCCTTCTGCTCCCGTGCGAGGGGAGCCTCAGTGTGGACGGCACGACAATAGAGGCCGATAGGAAGCCTGATACGGAAACCGTGAACAGGATAAGGTGCTCCGTGGGTATGGTGTTCCAGAACCCCGAGAACCAGATCATAGGCGATACCGTCGAGCAGGACATTGCTTTCGGGCCCGAGAACCTCGCGCTTCCGGAAGCCGAAATCAGGGACAGGGTGGATCAGGCCCTCTGTCTGATGGGCCTTGAGGACCTGAGGAAAAGAAATCCGAGACAGCTTTCCGGCGGACAGCTGCAGAAGCTGGCAATTGCCGGGGTTCTGGCGCTGGAGAGCAGATACATCGTATTGGATGAGAGCCTGAGCATGCTGGACAGTGCTTCAAAAGCCGAGGTTCTTGAGAATCTGAGGCGTCTCAATCTGGAGAAGAATCTGGGAATCATCCTGATATCCCATGACATAAGGGACTGCATCCATGCAGACGATATCCATGTGCTGGAGCGTGGTCGGATTGCCATGCAGGGACCTGCCAAGACGATACTTGAACGCAAGGATGAGCTGAGGGCTCTGGGGATAAGATGCTGAAGGACCTGAATCTCGGACGCTACTATGACAGCTTCTCGTTCCTGCACCGCCTGGACCCAAGGACCAAGCTGGTGTTCCTGCTTGTCTTCATAGTCTGCGCGTTCCTGGCAAACACGGTCATGCAGTGTGCCGTTGTCCTCTGTTTCCTCGTTGCCCTGATTATCCTTTCCAAAGTTCCTCTCGGTTTCATGTTCAGGGGCTTCAGGACAATAGTGGTAGTGATCATCATCGTGGACATCCTGAACATACTCCTTCTGGATGACGGGGTGCGGATTTCCATCCTGCTGACGCTCAGGATGTTCGAGGTGATACTGGCGTCAAATCTGCTTACGCTTACGACAAGACCGCGCGAAATTGCAGACGGTCTGGAGAAGGGCCTGGGGTGGCTCAGGGTCTTCAGAGTGCCTGTTCACGATCTTGCAACCATGGTCAGCATAGCGTTCCGATTCGTTCCGATTCTGACCGATGAGGCCAGGGACCTGATGGATGCCCAGAGCATGAGAGGCGCAGACTACGGCCATGGCAGCATAATCAGAAGGGCCAAGGCCCTTGGACCTCTTGCCATCACCGTTTTTGCCGCTGCCTTCAGAAGATCCGATGAACTGTCGCTTGCCATGGACAGCAGGCTCTACGGTGCATCGCAGGGCAAGAGCGGCAAGCTGAATCCGCTTCGCTACAATCGCGAGGATGCGGCATCCTACAGCTGCATTTTCTGCTTTCTGGCAGTCATGATCCTCATGAAAACAGGAGGGCTGTGATGGTCAGATTAAGTAATGTAAGCTTCGGCTACGAAAAGGATGCAAAAATCCTGAATAATATCTCGCTTTCCATCGATACCGGAGCTTTTTATGGGATTTACGGTAAATCAGGCTGCGGAAAAACCACGTTGGCCAAGCTGATCTGCGGCCTTCTGAAGCCCGATGAAGGGACTGTCGAAGTCTCTGCAAAGCCTCTCATGGTCCTTCAGTTTCCCGAGCGCCAGCTCTTCGGAAAGACTGTTCTGGAAGACGTGATGTACGGGCCGTTGAATATCCTTAAAGATAAGGAGAAGGCGAGGGAAAAGGCAAAGCAGACGATGCTGAAGCTGGGCCTTGAGGAAGAACTCTTTGCAAGATCCCCGTTCTCCATATCCGGGGGGCAGAAGCGCCTGGTTGCCCTGGCCGGAATACTTGCCATGGATCCTGAGATTCTTGTCTTGGACGAACCGACTGCAGGCCTGGACGGCTTCGGATTTGAAAGACTTACAGCCATTCTGAAGGATCTGCACGCAGAGGGGAAGACCATAATCCTGGTCAGCCATGAGCAGGATCTTCCGGAGAGTCTCTGCACTGACTCGATAAGGCTTTAAATGACAAAAAAAAGGGCTGCATCACGCAGCCCCGACAATCTCTGTGCTATCTATTACTCTTCGACGATTGCTCCGACCGGGCAAACCGAGGCGCAAGTTCCGCACTGAGCACACT
>JAGCUM010000238.1 GCA_017962865.1 Spirochaetales bacterium | reverse complement strand
GACATGGTCCTCGGCAAGATCTGCGATCCCTATCTGCACCTTTTCAGCGGGGTGAAATCGCTCCGCAGGTCTTCCTTGGACCTGACTCCGGTTCTGGCATTGGTTCTCCTGAACTTCGTCAGAAGCGTTCTCGGGATGTTCGCCGAAATCGGAAGCCTCTCTGTCTGGGTCATCCTTGCCATCCTGATAAACGCACTTTGGAGATCGCTGTTTTCGTTCCTTCTGTTTTTGTTGATCGTACTTCTGATAGTCAGGTTCTTCCTCGGACGCAGCACATCGCCTTCGGCAAGCAACTGGATCAACACCATAGACCCGATTCTGGACCCTTCAGTAAACAGGGTCTACAAGCTTTTCTATAAGAAGAAGCAGGTCGATGACCAGAAGATCGTGCTTGTTTCCACTATCTTCTACGTCGTGGTCCTTGTGGTGACAAGTATTGCGGTCAATAAACTGGTGGACTTCTTGGTAAGGCTCTGATTTGCTGATATCTGCATAAAAATGTTCATAGGAGAGTTGAAACAGGACATCAAAACTCTTCCCGGAGTAGGGAAGAAGACCCGAGAGGACTATGAGAATCTGGATATCCTTACGCTTGAGGACCTGATTCAGACAACCCCGCGAGGTTACGAGGACAGAAGCCACAGGATCTGCATCGGACGACAGAACGATGAGGACGGCAGCTGGACCAATACCTTCGTGCGCGCAGAGAGTGTGAGCGAGTTCGGCCCCGGCAGGAAGAACGTCAAGATCATCGTCCGTGATACGGAAAACAATCAGAAGGCATTCCTGATGGGGTTCAACCGTACCTATCTCTCCAAGACGGTCTTTCCCGGAGCCTTCTATCATCTCTATGCCAACATAACGCCCTACGGTACAGGCCTGACCAGCTCACAGTTCGAGCTCAAGCCCGTTCGCGAGGACGATCTGATTGCCGGAGACATGCGCCTTGATCAGGGAATCCTTCCAGTCTATGGTCTTTCCGGGGCACTGACGCAGAAGATAATCCGCCGTGATGTGAAATCCGCCCTTGCCAGGGTTCCGTTCTTCGATGACGAGATTCCGCAGTCCCTGATGGACAAATACCACCTGATGCCGATGGACAAGGCAATCAGTGAGATTCATTTCCCCACATCGGACAAGAACCTCAGGGAAGCGCGCAGGGCGCTTGCTTTCCGCGAGGTTTTCTATCTGCAGCTCGATGCCAAACGCCGCCCGCCGGTGGAGAGAAGACGCCAGGCCATTGACGGCAGGACATACGAGGCCGAAAAGCGCTTCATAGAAAGCCTTCCTTTCGAACTTACTGCGGACCAGATCAAGGTTCTCGAGGAAATCCGCAAGGACATGAGCGGGTCCGAAAGCATGAACCGCCTTCTCCAGGGCGATGTCGGAAGCGGAAAGACGTTGGTTGCATGGGTTTCTGCCCTGCATGCGATCTGCGACGGAGCCCAGGTGGCCTTCATGGCCCCGACCGAGCTTCTTGCCCGCCAGCATGCACAGGTGGCGGACGCCCTGTTCAGAAACACCGGAATCACCGTTGCCTTCCTGAACGGCGAAGTTCACGGAAAGCCCCGCCAGATGCTGCTGGACCAGCTCAAGGCCGGAAACATAGATCTTCTGATAGGTACGCATGCATTGTTCTCCAAGGATGTGGAGTACAGGAACCTTCGCTATGTGATTATAGACGAGCAGCACCGTTTCGGCGTGGAGCAGAGACGATCTCTTCTTGAGAAGGGAATAGAGCCTGATGTACTTCTGATGACTGCGACGCCCATTCCGCGTACGCTTGCGCTGACGGTGTTCGGCAATCTCAATGTATCGACCATCAAGACCATGCCAAAGGGAAGACTTCCCGTGAAGACCTATCTTGTCGACGATACCAAACGCGATGAGATGTATCAGGCCGTCGGGGTCGAGATGCAGCGCGGCCATCAGGCCTATTTCGTCTACCCGAGAATCGATGACGAGGGCAATTCGGATCTTCGCGATGTGATTTCCATGTACGAGTTCCTCTCCACGCAGAAATATCCGTCATTCAGGGGAGCCCTGATCCACAGCCGTCTGCCCGAGGATGAGAAGATAGCAATTCTCAACGATTTTTCCGCAGGAAAGCTGGACTATCTGGTATCGACCTCGGTTGTGGAGGTTGGAATCGATGTTCCCAATGCCACGTGCATGGTGGTGGAGCACAGTGAGAATTTCGGATTGTCGGCCTTGCACCAGCTGCGCGGCCGTGTCGGAAGAAGCTCGCTCCAGAGCTGGTGCTTCCTTGCCTATGAGAAGAGCATCACGGAGGACGGCAAGAAGAGGCTTTCGGTGCTCAGGCGCACAAACGACGGCTTCGAGATTGCCGAGGAGGACCTGAAGATCCGCGGACCCGGAGAACTTGCGGGCCTGAGGCAGAGCGGTTTCCTGCACCTCAAGTATGCGGATCTGGAGAAGGATGTCTCCATGATGGCTACCGCACGCGATGAGGTGGACAATATCCTTTCCTCGGATCCGGGGCTGCTGAGTCTGGACAATGCCGTCATTCGCAGGGTTTTGGGTCTGAAAGCCTGAAAAAAGTCAAAAAAGTCTCTCAAAACGGGTCGGAATCGCTAATATTTCCTGCAGTTTTTCTGTTATATACGGCAGGAGGGTTTTTTATGATGACTCAGGAAAACAGCATGCAGATGCACATGGTGATGCTCGGTCTGGAAGAGGGCGAGAGGCGTGGGCGCATGAAGGCGCTGCGCGATGTGGCGTATCATATGTCGGACCTCGGCGTGGATATCGATACGATAGCCGGATACCTGGATCTGAGCCCGTACAATCTTCGCTATCTGGTAAACTGCACCGATTGGGACATCTGCTCCGTGACCACCACGGAATGCAGGGTAAACG
>JAGCUM010000237.1 GCA_017962865.1 Spirochaetales bacterium | reverse complement strand
CCTCAGAAGGCGCCACATCGGAATGATATTCCAGAACTTCAACCTCTTCTCATCGCGCAACGCAGGTCAGAACATTGCATATCCGATGGAAATATGCCGATACCCCAAAGACAAGATCAAGGCCCGTGTAGCCGAGCTTCTCGATCTGGTCGGACTTGCAGACAAGGCAGATGCCCCGATCTCCACCCTCTCGGGAGGACAGAAGCAGCGCATCGCAATCGCCCGTGCCCTGGCCTGTGAGCCGGAGGTACTCTTCTGCGATGAGGCCACCAGCGCCCTCGATCCCAAGACCACTCAATCCATCCTCGCACTGATCAAGGACATCCAGAAAAAGATGAACCTGACGGTTGTAATGATAACCCACCAGATGGAGGTTGTGAGAGACTCCTGCGACTATGTAGCTGTACTTTCTGAAGGTTCTGTCGTAGAACAGGGCATCGTTAAGGATCTTTTCGCCCATCCGCAGACCAGCGTAACCAAGGAGTTCCTTTCCCATCTGACAACCAACACACGCAACGTCCGCGATGACGGAGTGGTCATCTGGTCAGATGTTCCCGCACGCTTTATCCTGAGGTTCCTCAACGACAGGGTCGATACCCCGGTTATCTCGGACATCATCCGTGAGTTCGATGTCGTGTTCAATATCAGCGGCGCAGGAATACAGAAGGTCGGAGACACCAAGCTGGGTACCATGGTCTGCGACATAACGGGAGAGAGTTCCGCAGTCAGTGCGGCCCTCGATGCAATCCGCGAGCGCGGCGTAACCGTAGAGGAGGCAAAGGCATGACAAGTGCAATCTACAGACTCATATGGCAGAGCACCCTCCAGACCCTGAACATGGTCTTCTTCTCCACCCTCTTCTCAGTTGTCCTGGGACTCCCCCTGGGAATCCTTCTCTGCATCACGGCACCCGGACGAAACGGCGGAATCAAGCCCAAACCGGTGCTCAACGTCATTCTGAGCAAGATAGTGAACGTCCTCAGGTCGTTCCCCTTCATTATTCTGATAATAGTGCTGTTCCCGCTCTCGAGGCTCATCATCGGAACCGCCATCGGAACCAAGGCAACCATCGTGCCGCTCTCGATTGCGGCAGCCCCGTTCGTCGCAAGGCTGGTCGAGACCTCTCTCAAGGAAGTCGATCCGGGCGTGATCCAGGCCGCAAGGGTAATGGGATCGACCAACAGCCAGATAGTATTCAGGGTCCTTCTTCCCGAAGCCCTGCCCTCCCTGATTTCCGGACTGACTCTGACGATCATCAACCTCATCGGCTACAGTGCCATGGCGGGTGCAGTCGGCGGCGGCGGACTCGGAGACCTGGCAATCCGCTACGGCTATCAGCGCTTCAGACCCGATGTCATGGCCATCGCCGTCATAGTCATCCTTCTACTGGTCGAGCTGATTCAGTTCATCGGCAACAAAATCAGTTCCCGCATGATGGCAAAAAGATGAACAGAGCGCTTTTTGCAACTTTTTGTTCCAAACCTGTTGCAAAAGGCGATGTTTCTATGTACAGTAAAGCATCTTCAGAAAGAGGAGGTTCATATGTACACAAGTTTCTGCGCAAGATCCATGATGATGACCTTCTCAATGTGCATGCCCTGGCGGGCATAAGTATTTATTTCCTTTTATATCCATTTATTTTTGCATCCAAAGTCCTCAAAAGGGACATCGCACGTATTTATTTTGAATTCATTTAAACAGGAGAAATATTATGAAGAAAGCAATCATTTTCGCACTGGTGCTCGTATCTGCATTCGCAGTATTCGCAAGCGCAGCTCCCGAAGCTGCAAAGACAAGCAACAAGATCACGGTCGGTGCAACACCCGAGCCGCACGCTGAGATGCTCAACCTCGTGATCGAGGACCTCAAGGCCCAGGGTTATGAGCTGGTCGTCCAGGAGTTCACTGATTATGTCACACCCAACGAAGCAGTTGAGAGCGGCGAAATCGACGCCAACTTCTTCCAGCACATCCCGTATCTCGAGTCATTCAACAAGGAGCGCGGCTTCCACCTCCTCAACGCAGGTGGGATCCACATTGAGCCCCTGGCACTCTACTCCAAGAAGTACAATGCCCTTGCAGACCTCCCGCAGAATGCAAAGATTGCCATCCCCAACGACCCGACCAACGAAGGCAGAGCCCTCCTGCTTCTGGCCAGCGCAGGTCTGATTGCCCTTGACGATGCAACCAACCTCGAGGCAACACCGATCAACATCACCAAGAACGAGAAGAACATCTCCTTCGTCGAGGTCGAGGCAGCTTCCCTGCCCAGAGTCCTTGAGGATGTCGATGCAGCAGTCATCAACGGAAACTATGCAATTCCCGCAGGCCTCTCCGCAGCCAAGGACGGTCTTGTAGTCGAAGGTGCAGACAGCCCGTACGTAAACGTCATCGCAGTCAAGGCCGGCAATGAGAGCAATCCTGCAATCATCGCCCTCGTCAAGGCACTTCAGAGCGACAAGATCAAGAACTGGGTCGCAGAGAAGTATCAGAACGGCGAAGTCGTCGTGGTATTCTGATTAATACCGCAACAAAGAAAAATCCCGAGCCAAACGGTTCGGGATTTCTTTTTACACAAATGAAATGATCAGAACAGGACAATTCCTGCTTCTTCTGCTTTCCTGCGGTCCTCATCGGGCCAGACGGAAGCCTGGACTTCTCCGATATGGGCCTTTCTGAGAAGGAACATGCAGAGTCTGCTCTGCCCTATTCCGCCGCCGATTGTCTGCGGGAACTCTCCTGCAAGAAGACGCTTGTGCCAGTACAGGTCCCTGCGCTCTTCGCATCCGCGAATCTTCAGCTGCTCCAGAAGCGACTCCTTGGAGACCCTTATTCCCATGCTCGAGAGCTCCAGCGAATCGTCTCTGACCGAATCCCATACGATGATATCGCCGTTGAGGCCGAAGTAGCCGTCGCTGTTGGGCGTTGACCAGTCGTCGTAGTCGGGGGCTCTTCCGTCGTGCAGAACACCGTCAGAAAGGGGCATGCCTATGCCGATGATGAAGATGGCACCGTACTTCTTTGCAAGCTCCTTCTCTCTCTGGACCGGAGTCAGATCCGGATAGAGCTTGCGGGCTTCCTCCGAGTGGATGAAAGTGATCTTCTCAGGAAGCTTTTGTGAACATGCGGGATAGTACTCGGAGACAAGGAAGGCAGTCCTCTTGATTGCCTCGTAGATCTTGGTGACGATGGTCTTGAGGAAATCGAGGTTCCTCTCTCCCTCGTCCATCACCCTCTCCCAGTCCCACTGGTCCACATAGATGGAGTGGATGTTGTCGATGTCATCGTCGGGACGGATGGCATTCATGTCGGTGTACAGACCGGTTCCGGGAGTGAACCCGTGGTCTGCCAGGGCCATGCGCTTCCACTTTGCAAGGCTCTGAACGATCTCCATCGGCGTCTCGTTCATATTGCCCACGTTGAAGCGGACCGGTCTCTCTACTCCGTTGAGGTCATCGTTGATACCGCTGTTTGCCCTCACGAAGAGAGTCGAAGTGACGCGTGAAAGCCTCAGCTCTCCTGAAAGCTCACGCTCGAATGTGTCCTTGACGAACTTGATTGCCCTTTCGGTAAGTCTCTGGTCAAGGAGCGGTTTGTAGCCTTTTGGAATTATGATACTCATAGGCGACCTCCCTTTGGGACACTACTATATCCAAATCACCTTTCTTGTAAAACAGAAATGCACGATTTTCTTCAAAACCGTGCATTTTTCTTGTAATTCCATGATAATTGCAACACTTTTAAGGCAATTCAGCCCGTAATCGCGTCCTTTCTGTGGTCCTTCGGAGTATCGAATCTCTCGTGCGATTCCTTCTCCTGCGGCTTCTCGTTGATGTCTCCGCTCTTCGTGAGGGCCCACTTTGTAATCAGCGGACCGAACATCTCGTAGATCAGAACACCGAACAGGACGATGTTGCGGATCAGACGGCCCTCGTACGTGCCCAGCACCTGAGCCTGGACCGACATTCCCAGGGCAACACCTGCCTGCGGAAGCAGCGCAAAGCCCAGATACTTGGAAACCATCGGGTCGCAATGCGTAGCGCGGCAGCTCTCGCGGGCTCCGAAGTACTTGCCTATCGAACGCGCGATGATATATAGGAAACCGATGAGCACCACGATGGGCTTGGTGAAGACAGACAGATCCAGATCCGCACCGCTGATGACGAAGAACAGACAGAACAGCGGACCGGTCCACTTGTCCACCCTCTTCATGATATCACCCGAACGTGGGCACAGGTTGCAGAACACCGCACCCAGCATCATGCACACCAGAAGCGATGAGAACGATACCGTCACTGCTCCGATATTGAACTTGATCTGCGAAAGCGCGATGGTCATGAACACGAAGGACAGCGACATTGCAAGTCTGTTGCTGTTGGAGAAGAACAGCTCCTCGAGCTTGGTCAGAATAAAACCCATCAGGGCACCCAGTCCCAGCGAGAGCACGATCTCCAGAAGCGGATCCACGATGATGGCCACCACATTGACGGTACTTGATAGCAGTGCCTCGGCAATTCCGAACGATACCGCAAATGCAACCAAGCCTACCGCATCATCCAGAGCGACTACCGGAAGCAGGATATCGGTTACCTTTCCGTGGGCCTTGTACTGCTTTACCACCATCAGAGTTGCAGCAGGCGCAGTGGCCGTTGCAATGGCACCGAGAGTAATGGCTCCGGACAAATTGAAGGTCTGATGATCGGTAAACAGTGAAACAATCACAAGTATTATGTCAACACAGACCATCGCTGTGACAGCCTGCATAACTCCGACGACAGCGGCCTGACGGCCTGTTCCCCTCAGCTGGGAGAGCTTGAATTCGTTTCCGATCGAGAATGCTATGAACCCCAGCGCAACGGTGGAGACCATCTCCACGGCCCGAACATCCTCAAACGAATTGAAGCCCAGCCCGGGTACCCCTATGCGGCCGAGACAGTAGGGACCGACCAGAAGACCGGCTATCAGAAATGCAGTGACATCAGGGAAATTCAGATGAAGGACCTTGAACAGTCTCGTCATCATGAGACCTGCGGCCATAGCTATGGCAATAGAGAGCAATTCACTAGACATTGTGTTTCTTCCTGGTCCAAGGAGACAAGAAGCGCAACCCCTTTGTTCGATTATCGCGTTTTACTGGCACTTCTTTGGACCGTGGCAAATATACTCCTAAATACGCTTAGTGTCCAGTATATGTAATATCTTGTAATCTTTTGCGCTTTCAGGTGTTTTCCTTGTGAAGAGGAGGCATATGAACGTACTGATTTTCGGCTACGGGGGTCATGACGAAGGTTTTGACAGCGCCATGTATTTCCTGTCCCGAGGGGACAACGTAAGAATCACGGACATCAGAAGCAGGGACTCATTGGGAGAAAGCATCGACTACCTCGAGAAGAAAGGGGCGGTCATCCATTGCTCGGGTCATCAGACCGAGGACTTCACCTGGGCCGATATCGTCATAAAATACCCTTCTATCAGACTGGACAACGAATTCCTGAGCTATGCAAAGCGCTCGGAAAACGACCTTACGTTCGCCTACTCCCGCAGGGAAGCCAAGAAACTGCGGATCATCTGCGTAACCGGTGCAAGATTCAAGACCTCCACCGCAAGCGCACTGTGCCATGCCCTCAACGAGATGGGACACAGCGCCCACATGTGCGGCAACATGGGAATATCGGCATTCTCCGAAATCCAGAAATGGGACGAAGGAGATGTTCCGGAGTACCTGATAATCGAGATGTCCGCATGGCTTGCCCGTGACATCTATCATTTCATGAAGGGCAAGGTCCCCCATGTCGAGGTTTCCGTTGTCACGTCGGTGTTCGAGAGTCAGGATCACAATGATGATGCCCTCAGCCGGATAGGCGAATTCAATCTCCATGCCAACTACATCATCTGCCCCGACGAGGTCAAGGATGCCATCGAGAAGGTCGCAGCCAAGAAGGCAAAGAACATCGTAAGCATCGAAAGTGCCTCCAAGGGAATGACGAGGGCCATCCCCTCCAAGATGAGGGTCCCCTACGCCGTTCTCAGGAAACTCGGGTTCAGTTCCTCTCAGATAGTTGCCGCCCTCAAGAGTTTCAAGGGCAATCCCAACCGAAGCGACCTGGTACACAGGACCGACAGCGCCATCTACATCAACGACAGCAGCTCGATAATCCCCGCAGCAGTAAATTTCACCGCGGAAAACTACGAGAGCCTTCCGCTGCATCTGATCTGCTGAGGTTCGGATGCCAACCTCGATCCGCATGCCATGCTTCCGTCGCTGAAGGCAGCTGCAAGCCTGACCCTGCTTGACGGAACGTTCACCAGAAAGAAACTCATCCCGCTTCTGAAGGAAAACAGGCTCAAGTACTCGGGT
>JAGCUM010000023.1 GCA_017962865.1 Spirochaetales bacterium | reverse complement strand
TGGTGCATTGTCGGTGACAATCGCAATCCTGCGATACGGTCCTATTATGCTCAGCAGTTCCCGTTTGGAAATGTTCTTTCTTTCAAGCACATTAAGCGGACTGAGCTTAGATGAAATCATATGAAGTTCTCCTTCTCGATGTCCTCCACGATGTGGAAGTTTTTGGTCAGGAAGTACTTCTTGAACTCCATCTTCTGAGTGAACTGCATCGAGAGCCATGCATCGACGATCTCACATCCGAGAAACGGTGCCGTGATCCAGCCGCCGAGGGTGATGACGTTGGCATTGTTGATGATCTTTGCCCTCTCGCCGGAGAAAACCGAATCGACCACACAGGCATAGATTCCCTTGTGCTTGTTGGCAACGATTGCCATTCCCTGTCCGGTACCGCAGATCAGGATACCCTTCTCCGCCTCTCCGTTCTGGATGGCCTTGCAGACCTTGGGAGCCTGCTCGGTATACGGATGCGGCTCGTTCTCGTTCGGAATTCCGAAATCCAGAACCTCGATGCCCTTCTCCTTGAGATGCTCGACTATTGCCTTCTTGAGCGGATATCCGCTGAGATCCGATGCGATTGCTATCTTCATGTTATTCTCCTTGTTCATTTCAATATCGATTTGACTTTGACGCAGATATCATCCGTGCCCAAATTGTATTCACCTACCAGATAGTCCACCGTTCCGACCTGACCGAAGCGGTCATCTATTCCGACATATCCTATCCTGCATCCGGGACACTCCAGAGAAAGGAGCTTGGTCACTGCAATTCCCAGGCCTCCATCAATCTGGTGGTTCTCGCAGGTGACCACCGCACCGGTTCTCCGGGCACAGGTAAGAATGAGGTCACTGTCCAGGGGCTTCACGGAAAGAGCGTCAACAACAGTAGCCTGAATTCCTTCACTCTTTAGTTTTTCTGCTGCAGCGATTGCGTTATGGACCATCAATGCTCCGAGAGCGATGATTGTGACATCTCCTCCGGAGCACAGGACCTTGGATCTTCCCAGAGTAAAATTCTCGTCCGGGCGGTAGATATCTGAAGCAGCCTGTCTCTGCAGACGCAGATAGCAGCTGCCCTTATGCTCATACATCGCCTTCACTATCCCCTTTACCGATGCACAGTCACTCGGCTCGGCAATCACCAGATCCGGAATCATCCTCATGATTCCGATATCTTCAAAGGCCATATGTGTTCCGCCATTGAATGCAGCCATCACGCCGGGGTCCGTTCCGACAAGCTTCACATTGAGCTTCGCATAGTTTGCGGAGATGAAGAACTGGTCGAAGGCCCTTCTTGCGGCAAAGCAGCTGAAAGTGGAAGCGAACGGGACATAGCCCTGTGCGCTCAGTCCGCTGGCAATGCCTACCATGTTGGCCTCGGCAATTCCGCAGTCTATTGCCCTCTTTCCGAGCTTCTCCTTCAGTGACAGAGTTCCGACAGACCTCATCAGATCGGCATCCAGGATCACTACATTCGGATCCTTCTCACAGAGTTCCATTATCGCTTCACAGTAAGCGGTTCTGAGTTCCTTCAGTTCAGCCATTGCGGATCCTCCCCGTGATAAAGATCCCTCACTTCCTGCAAGGTGACCTTGGCGTTGTGGCTTTCGGCCTTGTTCTCCAGCCTCGGGAAGCCCTTGGCCTTGACCGTGTCGCAGATGATCATCTTGGGTTTGCCGTTCTTCTCATGGCAGAGGGAGAACGCCCTGTCCAAATCCTTGAGATCATGTCCGTCGCAGCGGAAAACCTCCCAGCCGAAGGCCTGCCACTTCTCTTCAAGGTCCTTCAGCCCTACGACCTCGGCAACCTGACCGTCAAGCTGGAGCTTGTTGTAATCCGTCATCACGATCAGATTGTCCAGACTGTTGGCACTTGCAAACATCGCAGCTTCCCAGTTCTGGCCTTCTTCCGTCTCGCCGTCGCCGATTATGCAGTAGACCCTTTGGTCCTTCCCGCCCAGCTTTGCTCCGTAAGCCATTCCGCAGGCTACCGATATTCCCTGTCCCAGAGAACCTGTACTCATGTCGATTCCGGGGGTCCTGTTCCGGTCACAGTGACTGGGAAGAAGAGTGCCGCCCTTGTTCAGGGTCTTCAGCCACTCCATGGGGAAATAGCCTTTCTGCGCCAGGACGGAATACAGAGCCGGTCCGGAATGCCCCTTTGAGATAACCAGCAAATCCCGGTCCTCTCTCTTGGGGTCTTTCGGATCCAGATTTCTCATCTCACCGTTGAAAAGAACCGTCAGGATCTCCACGATGGACATGGATCCTCCGAGATGCCCGACACCCAGATTTGCAATGCAGTACAGGCAGTTCTTGCGAGTCAGCGCAGCAAATCCTTCAAGTTCGGAATAATCCTTCATAATCACCTCTTATCAATATCGTTCTACCGGGATGCACAGCAGACGGCAGAATGCCTCAAGCTCGTCCCTGATATCGGCATAAGCTACCACGAAGTGCGGCTCCCAGCCTGCCTTTACGGAGGCATGGACAAGATTCTCTGCATCCGTTGAGGTTTTCACTACAACCGAGGCCCCCTGGAACTGCTTGCTCTTCTCCAGAGCCTCCCCGGAAGCGACAAAGGCCCTGAATCTGCCCTCGCCGTCTTTTCCGATTCTGAAAACCGTCACGCCAGGACAGGGTCGGCAACCGAAATCCATGGCAGGTCCGATCTTTCTGTTGGGATGCACCCCGATGG
>JAGCUM010000236.1 GCA_017962865.1 Spirochaetales bacterium | reverse complement strand
CCTCTTGCGGCAGTCGGCGACTCTTTGAACATCCCGGAGAAGCATCATGGCATAGGCCAGAAGATGGTGTGAAAAGAGAACGGGCTGGGCATGCTGCAGGTGGGTGTAGCCCGGCATGATGACCTCGAGGTTTTCCTCTGCCTTTTCCGTCAGGGCGGAAATGAGGTCTTTCAGCAGCGCGGAAAGCTCATCCGAGTAGTCCCTGAGCCAGAGCCTGAGATCCAGGGCGACCTGATCGTTGCGGCTTCTTGCAGTATGAAGCTTCTTGCCGGTTTCTCCGATTCTCTGAGTCAGGACCTGCTCGACGAACATGTGGATGTCCTCGGCCTTCGGATCAATTGCCAAAGCACCTGATTCGATGTCCTGAAGGATGTCTTTAAGTGCATTAATTATGCAATCAGCCTCATCACAGGTTATTATTCCCTGTTTAGCAAGCATGGCAGCATGAGCCATGCTGCCGGTGATGTCCTGCCTGAAGAGTCTCTGATCGAAACTGATTGATGAGTTGAAGCAATCTGCCAGACTATCGGTTTCTCCCGAAGTCCTTCCTGCCCACATCTTTGCCATAATGTTCCTCTCCTCAGAGCTGACCCTTGTCCCTCAGAGCCTGAACCAGTGTCGGGAGACCCCAGAGATTGATGAAGCCTTCCGACTGCTTCTGGTCATAGTCGCTTTCGCCGAAGGTCACCAGGTTCTCAGAATAGAGGGAGTAGGGAGAAGTCATTCCGGCGGGGATGATGTTGCCCTTGTAGAGCTTGAGCTTTACATCGCCGGTGACGTACTTGTTGGATTCGTTTGCAAAGGCAGTCAGGGCTTCCTGAAGCGGTGAATACCACTTGCCGTTGTAGATGAGATCGGCATAGTCGACTGCCAGCTTCTGCTTCAGATGCAGGGTGTCCTTGTCCACGGTGATCATCTCAAGCTGCTCATGGGCCTTGTAGAGGATGGTTCCGCCGGGAGTCTCGTAGATGCCCCTGTCCTTCATGCCGATGAGCCTGTTCTCGACTATGTCGATGATTCCGACTCCGTTCTCTCCGCCGATCTTGTTCAGCTTCTCGATGATCTTGGAAGCCTTCATCTTCTCGCCGTCGATTGCAACCGGAGCACCCGCTTCGAAACTGATGGTAACGTAGGTGGGCTCGTCCTTTGCCTTGAAGGGGGATACTCCCATTTCCAGGAAGCCGGGCTTGTCATAGTTGGGCTCGTTTGCAGGATCCTCGAGGTCCAGACCTTCGTGGCTCAGGTGCCAGAGGTTCTTGTCCTTGGAATAGTTGGTCTCCCTTGAGATCTTGAGAGGAACCTTGTGGGCTTCCGCATAGTCGATTTCCTCGTCCCTGGACTTGATGGACCACTCCCTCCAAGGGGCGATGACCTTCATTCCGGGTGCAAAGCGCTTGATGGCAAGCTCGAATCTGACCTGGTCGTTGCCCTTGCCGGTGCAGCCGTGTGCAATGGCATCGGCACCTTCTTCCAGGGCGATCTGTGCAAGCTTCTTTCCGATGACGGGCCTTGCGAATGCGGTTCCGAGGAGGTATGTCTCATACTTTGCATCCATCTTGAGGGCGGGGATGATGATGTCGTCGACCATCTCGTCCACGAGATCTGCCACGATGAGCTTGGAAGCACCGGTCTTGATTGCCTTTGCCTCGAGTCCCTCGAGCTCATCGGCCTGACCGACGTTGCCTGCAACTGCTATGATCTCAGGATTGTTGTAGTTCTCCTTGAGCCAGGGGATGATGATTGAGGTGTCGAGACCTCCCGAATATGCCAAAACAACTTTCGTTATTTCTTTCTTTTCCATAATAATTCTCCTTAAATTGTGGCTGCCATGACGGCTTTGATTGTATGCATGCGGTTCTCGGCTTCGTCGAAGACCACGCTCTGCTTGCTGTTGAATACCTCATCGGTTACTTCCATGCAGTCCAGACCGAACTTGTCATAGATGTCCTTTCCGATGGTTGTGTTCAGATCATGGAAGGACGGAAGACAGTGCATGAAGATGCATTGCGGTCCGGCGTTTTCCATGATGTCGCTGGTGACGCGGTAGGGGAGCAGATCTTTGATTCTCTGCTCCCATACCTCACTCGGTTCTCCCATCGAAACCCACACGTCGGTGTAGATTACATCGGCATCCTTGGTTGCCTTGACGGGGTCTGTTTCGAACCGGAGGACAGCTCCGGTCTTCTTTGCAATCTCCTCGCACTGCTCAATCAGTTCCTTGGAGGGGATGTACTCTTTGGGAGCGCATGCGGTGAACTGCATGCCCATCTTTGCGCAGCCGACCATCAGGGAGTTTCCCATGTTGTATCTGGCATCTCCCATGTAGACCAGCTTCTTTCCCGCAAGAGATCCCAGATGCTCCTTGATTGTCAGCAGGTCAGCCAGGATCTGAGTGGGGTGGAACTCGTTGGTAAGACCGTTCCATACGGGAACACCTGCGTACTTGGCCAGGGTCTCCACCAGAGCCTGTCCGTAGCCCCTGTACTCGATTCCGTCGAACATCCTTCCGAGGACCTTTGCGGTATCCTCGATGCTCTCCTTCTTACCCATCTGTGAGCCGGAGGGATCGAGATAGACGGCATTCATTCCGAGGTCTGCAGCTGCGACCTCGAAGGCACAACGGGTACGGGTGCTGGTTTTCTCGAAAAGAAGGGCGATGTTCTTGCCCTCATGCATTCTGTGTGCGATGCCCGCTTTCTTCTCTGCCTTGAGCTGTGCAGACAGATCGAGCAGGTACTGGATATCCTCAGAAGAAAAATCCAGGAGCTTCAGGAAGCTCTTTCCCTTGAACTTGCTGCATAGGCTGTTTTTGTCCATAAAATCCATCCGGTGATAGGATATGCATAAAATATTCCTTTAGGCGGAATGAGTCAATATAAAAATATAAGGAATATGCATAAATCTGCATAAAAGTGTATAAAAATGTAGAAATTGTTTGCAAAGGCCAATACATGATGGTTTTTTGCCCCGATTTGGGATAAAATAAAGCCATGTTTGACAAAAATAAAATAAAGGTAATCACACTGGATTTCGACGGTACGATCCTTCAGAGTGACAAGACCTGGCTGAGCCCCAGGAACTATCATGCCCTCAAGGAATGCCAGAAGAAAGGAATCCACTGTGTTCCGTGTACAGGCAGAAGCGCCGACATGTTCCCGCCTCAGTTCGAGGACGGATCGTTCAGATACTGGTTCACATGTTTCGGTTCCAGAATAATCGATACCCTCACGGGTGAAATCATCCACAAACACTCCTTCACACCCGAGCAGAGTGCAGAGGTCTGCCGTCTTTTCGAGGGCAAGGGCATCTACTGCGAGGTTGCCGCAGAGGGTAAGCTCCTGTTCGAGAAGGAAGTGATGGACAACCTCTACAAATATCCCGTTCCGCCTCACCATGTCTGGTACATGTATGCATCCAAGCGCCCGGTGACCGTCTACGGAAAACTCTCGGACTATTTCCTGTCGCAGAACATCGGAGCCGAGAAGTTCAACCTCTACGGCATTCCGGAGGAGGACTTCGAGCCCATGCTCGAAAAGTGCAGGAAGTTCGATTTTGCAGGAATCTCCCTCTCCGATCCGAAGGGAATCCAGATATCCGACAATCCCGAGCTCAGGGTTCCTTCCATGGAAATCCTTCTGGACAGACTGGGTTGTACCTGGGAGAACGTCATGAGCATAGGCGACGGCATGGCTCTGGACAGCCTGATGATCCGCAAGGCCGCTTTCGGAGTTACTTTGGAGAATGCATCCGATGAGCTCAAGGGCATTGCAGACTACGTCACCGACCGCTATGACGAAGACGGCTTTGCCAAGGTGGTGGAGAAGTTCATTCTGTAAGCATGGATACTGAAGTTAAGAAGAGACTATTCGATTTCTACTCTGATGAACTGAAGAACAACATCCTGAGTTTCTGGCTCCCGAGATGCGAGGACAGGCAGTTCGGCGGCTATCTCAACTGCTTCGACAACCGAGGCACAAAACTTGTCAGCTACGACAAGTACACCTGGAGCCAGGGCCGCTTTCTGTGGATGTTCTCCAAGCTGGCAGTAACCAAGGCTCCGCTTTTTACAGAGGAAGAGAAAAGTAGATTCCTGAATCTTGCTGAAACCGGATATCAATTTCTCAAGAAGCATTGCCTGATGGCGCAGAACGACTGGCGATGTGTTTTCCTTACAGAGCGCGACGGAAAGCCGAAGAAGGTCGGCAATTACGATACCCTGGACATGAGCATCTATGCCGACTGCTTTGTTGTCATAGGCATGTCAGCATACTCGATTGCCGCCGATAATCCCGATGCTTACGTCTTTGCCCAAAAGCTCTACAACTCTATCAAAGACCGGATAGAGCAGGGCAACTTCAACACCCTGCCGTACCCGCTTGACGGTGCCTACCGTGCCCACGGCATCCCCATGATTCTCACCAACGTGGCAAAGGAGCTGTACGAAGCGGCGCTTGTCCACGACAAGGCGTCATGTCCGCAGCTTCTCTCCGACATGGACAGAACCGCAACCGACGTGGTGACTCACTTCATGGACGAAGATCATATCATCCACGAAGTCATAACCAAGGACGATACCCCTGTTCCCGGTCTCCTTGGGCAGCATGCAAACCCAGGCCATTCGATAGAGGATTCCTGGTTCATCTATGATGCAGCCAAGCTTCTGAACAAGCCCAATCTTGCCCAAACGGCAGCCCATATCATGAAGAAGAGCTTCGAAATCGGCTGGGACGAGCAATTTGGGGGCATTCTTCACTTTGTGAACCTTGACGGTGAAAAACTGGAATTCAACTCTGAAAGTACCGAGCCTACCGTCACCCTTGTCAAGGGAGGCTGGGGAGACAAGCTCTGGTGGGTACACTCCGAGACGCTCTATGCCTCATTGCTGTTTTATACAATCACAAACGATGAAGAATACCTAAAAATCCATGACAGGACCTTCGAGTATGTCTTCGGTCATTTCAGGAATCCCGATACAAGCATAGGCGAGTGGATTCAGATCCTCACCCGTGAAGGACTGCCTCAGGACAAGGTGGTTGCCCTTCCCGTGAAGGATCCGTTCCACATCACGCGCAATCTGCTTCTGATCTGCGAGCGGCT
>JAGCUM010000235.1 GCA_017962865.1 Spirochaetales bacterium | reverse complement strand
GTTTGCCTCAGAAGAACCTACGAGCCTGACTGCAGGCGTGGAGCAGTTCTGCTCATGGTCGCCGTGCAGGATCAGCAGCTTGTTCAGGATCTCGACATACTTGGGATCGGGCTGGTAGTTGTTTACCGGAGTGTGGAACATCATGTTGAGGAAGTTTTCGCAGTAGGAGTACTCCCAGCGCGGCTCCACGAAATCCAGTCCGTTGGCTTGCCTATAGATGAAAGCGGCGATGGTTCTCATCTTGGAGAGCATCCTGGTGACAGTAAGGTCAATGTTCTCTTCGGGATCCCTTTCCTCCATCTCAGGGTAGAAGGCAGAAAGCGATGCCACCATGCTTGCCAGAATCGACATGGGGTGGGCATCCTGCGGGTATGAGCGGAAGAAGTTGCGCATGTTGTAGTGCAGAAGCGAATGCTTGTTCAGAAGCTCCTGATAGTTCTTTCTTTCGGCCAGATTGGGCAGGACTCCCTTGACCAGAAGGTGGGCGACCTCGATGAAGTCGCAGTTCTCGACAAGGTCCTCGATGTCATAACCGCGGTAGCGCAGGACTCCCTGTTCGCCGTCGATGTAGCAGATGGATGACGTGCAGGAGCCGGTATTCATGAAGCCCGGGTCGTATGTGATGTAGCCCGTAGAGGTGCGCAGTCTTTCAATATCTATGCTCTTTTTCCCCATGTTGTCGGTGATGACGTCCATGGTAAAGTTCTTGCCGTCAGGTAGGATTAGATTGGCTTTCTGTTTTTCGATATCCATATCTGCCTCCGGATTATGCATTTTTTTGCATTTAAAAATGCATTTTTATGTATAATAGCGAAAACAGGGGACTTTGTGAATAGATGCGTGGAAAAGGGGATTAAAGGTCTATGTTTTCCCAGAGTTCGGGTTTATAGGCCTTGAGATATTGATGGATGATATCGGTCATGTAGCCCTGGTTCCAGAGGATGAAGGCCTGTTCATATGCCTTGTCGGCCAGTCCGTCCTCTGCATAGGCTTCGATGAGCCTCATGCGGGTTTCCCGATCATAGGGGCTGAGCTCGAGTATCTGCAGGGATACGTCGTAATAGCCGGGTTTGTTTCCTGCAAACCGGAGGTTCAGGGCCTGTGCCCGCTTGAAAGCCATGATGTAGGGATAGCTTTCGAAACTAGTTGAACAAAGATCAGCGGCATCGTCATATCTGCCCATTTCCGAGAGGATGAGGGCCTTGTTGTAGTAGAGGCGGTAGTCGTCGGCTTGGGTGAGGGCTCTGTCGTACACATCCACGGCCATTTCAAGGCGGCCCTGTGAGCGGTAGGCCTCGGCGAGGTCGATGGATGTGCGTACTATCTGGTCATGGTCGGTTCCGGAGGTGCTCCTGCAAGAACAGAGGCACAGAGTCGCCACGACCAGAAGGATTATCTCAGCCCAGTACAGTCTCTTCAATTTTCTGTACCTGAGCCCTGTAGAGATTGGTGATGTTTGCACCGTAGTCTGCAATCAGCTGAATCATGTTTCTGGGGTTGCCGGGCAGGTCGACACCGTTGAGTCTGTCACCTGCATCTCCAAGTCCGGGAAGGATATAGGCTGCATCGTTGAGGACCGGGTCCATCCAGAGGGTGTAGACTTCACATTCGGGCAGGGCCCTGATGATGCGCAACGATCCCTTGAGGGCGGAGATGACGTTGATGAATTTGATGCTCTTGGGTCTGACACCGTTGTCCTTGAGGTAATTGACGATTGTGATCAGGGATCCGCCTGTGGCGTTCATCGGATCGGCGAAGATCAGGTCCTTGCCGTCGAGGTCCTTGAAATCGAAGAAGGACTTGTCCAGATCGAGGATGTAGGCCATGTTGTTCTCTTTCTTGCTCTCATCTCTCTTGATCTTGAAGAGGGCGAACGGAGTGACGAAATTGTCCGAGCTGTAGTCCTGGATCTCCTTGCTGATGATCATGCTGGGGAGCAGGGCGCCGCGGAGCATCACGCACATGACTGCGTCCTTGGTAAGGTTGTCTACGTTCGGAATTCTGTGGACTGCATAGTTGCGGCAGGGGTTTGTGACGGGAGTCTGTGCGATGATGGATCTCTTCTTGTTAAGGGAAGCATCTGCAAATACATGTGCGAAAAGGAGTTCGTAAGCTCTCTGGATGTAGTAGAGGAATTCCTCATGGCCGGTCTTGGGGTCACGGAGCTTGGCAATCAGGCGGCTGGCACCACCGTGCTGCTCCTGAGGAGTCTCATAGCAATAGACATGGATGCGCTCCTCGAGGGCTGCGACGCTTCTGAGGTATCTTCCTATCTGACGGGCTGATTCGACCAGATCGGCTTCGGCGGCCTCTCTCTCGGCTGCACTCTGGGCAGTTTCTATCTTCTTGCAGGCATCGAGGCTGTTCTCATAGAGTTCGTTTGCTCCCTCGATCTTCTGCTTGTCCGAATCCTTGAGAAATCCGTCAAGATCTGCTGCATGTATTGTGATTTTTCTTCCCTCAATTTCCATGTGAACCTCCGATTGAAGCCGTACGCAACTGCACAGCCTTAAAAATGATAATGCACACAGATGATTTGCACAATACGATTTTTTTGTGCTAGTATATGTCTTGGGCGTAAGGCCCCTATATGTAGTGTACGGAGGATATACGATGAGAATGGTTTTTCTGGGCCCTCCCGGAGCGGGAAAGGGAACGATAGCTAAACTGGCCAAGGAGTTCTACGGGATTCCTCACATTTCGACCGGGGACCTGTTCCGCGAGAACATCAAGAACGAGACAGAACTGGGACTTCAGGTCAAATCCATCCTCGCTTCCGGTGGTCTTGTACCCGATTCGGTTACCATCAACATGGTCAGAAACCGCCTTGCCGAGCCCGATTGCAAGAAGGGCTTCATCCTTGACGGTTTCCCGCGCACCATCCCTCAGGCCGATGCCCTTGCCGAGATGACTGACCTCGATGCAGTAGTCGACTTCCAGCTTTCCAGGGAAGAGGTCATCAAGCGCCTCTCTGGCCGCCGTCTCTGCCCGTCGACAGGACGTTCCTATCACATCATCTTCAACCCGCCCAAGGTAGAAGGTAAGGATGATGAAACAGGTGAGGATCTCATCCAGCGCCCGGATGACAAGGAAGATGCAATCATGCACCGTCTTGATGTCTACACCGAGCAGACCGAGCCTCTTATCGACTACTACAAGAAAAAGGGTCTGATCAAGGAAGTCGATTCCTCTCCCAAACCCTCCGAGGTGTTCGAGCTTCTCAAGAAAGCTCTGAGCTGATTGCTTCTTTATTTGTCCGATAGCAGTATATTTCCGCTTAAATCGATGTCATGCGTTTTTAAGCGGAAGGTTTTCTGATTTTCTTCCGCTTGAATTGAAGTGATCTCATTTCAGGCGGAAATCTTATTCATAGAAGATTCAAAGAAGATAAGTTTCAATCATTTGGTCGGCATCACTTTCAGTAAATTCATACTTTCCACCTGAAAAAGTGGCAATGAGATTCTTTCCTATAATGATGTCATCCATCTTGTACAGGTTGATCTTGTACATCATGCTGTTTATCACATATTCAGGGTTGTCCATCATTCCGAAGTGTTCCCAATAGAACTCCTGACCGGTCGTCCTGTTAAATACATAGAAATCAGGATGAAGGATTCTGCCGTTCACGGCTTTATAGGGAAACTCGTATTTATATGGTATTCCGTGTTTGAATAACGCATTGGCAATGATATATTCATTCTTTGACCTCACATTTTCACCACGCTGGGTCGGTATATAATATCTTCCTGGTTCAGGTTCGGATTGCAGTTCCTCCATGTTTATCCAAAGGCTGAGTCGCTGTTTCAGTGTAGGCTCCACTTGTTTGACCAGTTCCTGTCGGGCAGGATGAAGTTTTATAAATACATTCGCAATGCTTTCTTTTTCCTTTATCTTCAGAAGGGAATCTATCCTGAACAGTTCTCTTTCAATCTCTTCTGAAAGGTTTTCATAATAGTCTTTCCTTGCAAGATTTTGGATTAGGGTGAGGTCTTCTTTTTTTCTGAGTGGAGTTTCTTTCAAGCTGTTCTCAGATCTGTAGTAGTAATATGTGCATCCATGAGAGGAAGAGATCCTAAGAGAACCCCCGGGGGCTTTTTTGAGAAAGCTCCTGCATTTGCTATTGAGGTGAGTAAGATATGCTTTGCGTTCCTTCAGGAGTTTTACAAGCATAATTCAATTCTTAAGGAGAAATCCCAGGATTGCAACAAGCTGTGTAAGGTTTTTTGTGTGGTATTTTTCAGAAGGATATGTGCTCCAGGGCCTCGTAGATGGGCCCTGAGGGGCGCAGTGTACTCTTATAGAGCGTGATTCCCTTTACCGGGAAGGCTACATGCTCGACTTCCAGTGAATTCAGCCTGATACTGCTCAGATCGACTCTGCGTCCCAGCGTTATGTGTGCCCTGAAAGGCTTGTCATCGAACGGGATCCGTACTTCCCATGCAGCCCGATAGACATCCTGAGCCAGAGAGAGCAGGGTATTGTCCCTTTCCGTGCTGCAGAATACTGTTGCCGAATTAGGCATGGCGAAGTATCCCAGGCGGCAGAGCCTCAGATCGAACGGCGAGTATTTCTCGGCAACATCTTCAAGGACCCTGCAGAGGGCCTCGGCATGAGTCTCGGTGATATC
>JAGCUM010000234.1 GCA_017962865.1 Spirochaetales bacterium | reverse complement strand
GGTTCTGGGAATGTCGGATGTCATAGTGGACATCGTCGAGACCGGGACAACGCTCAGGGAGAACGGGCTGGAGGTGTTTCAGACCATAATGCCCATTTCGGCAAGGCTGGTTTCCAACAAATCGGCCTTTGAGTTCAAGAAGGATGAGATTCTGAAGATACAGAACAGACTGTCGTCGATGGTGGAGGCTTAAGATGATCAAGATAATGGATTACAGTACGGTACCCGAAAGCGAGATATTCGCCCGTTCATCTTCTTCCAAGGATGTTTCGGCTCCTGTAGCGGCAATCATAGCCGAGGTCCGCAGCAGAGGAGACGAGGCACTGAAGCAGTTCACGCTCAGATTCGACGGGGTCGAGATCCGCTCCATCGAGGTTCCCCGTTCGGAAATCGAGGCTGCGGCAAAGGCCGTGGACAAGAGCTTTCTGAAAGTACTTGAGAAAGCTGCTGAAAACATCCGGTCCTACCACAGCAGACAGGTCAGAAAGGGTTTCGAGATCAAAGAGGCCGACGGTGTCGTGTTGGGCCAGAAGATAATCCCGGTTTCGGTGGCCGGTATCTACGTTCCCGGCGGGACTGCAGCCTATCCTTCAACGGTTCTGATGGATACCATTCCCGCTAAGCTTGCGGGTGTGCCCGAGGTCGTTATGGTAAGCCCTCCGGGAAAGGACGGCAGAATCGGAAACGATGTCCTTGCAGCAGCATACGTCGCAGGCGTGGACAGTGTGTTCAACGTAGGCGGTGCGCAGGCCATCGCAGCCCTGGCATACGGGACGCAGACCATACCTAAGGCAGATAAGATCGTAGGTCCCGGAAACATATTCGTGGCTGAGGCAAAGAAGCAGGTCTCAAGCGAGGTCGGAATCGATATGATAGCCGGACCGAGTGAGATACTCATCATTTCCGATGGATTATCTGACCCTCAGGTCATTGCTGCAGACATGCTCAGTCAGGCAGAACATGACCGTAATGCCTCTGCCGTGCTGATCGTGACCGACAGACAGCTGGCAGAGAAAGTTGCATCTGAGCTCGAGAAGCAGCTTGCAGTCCTGCCAAGGGAAGACATTGCCCGAGACTCGATCGAGACCAACGGAAAGATAATCATAGCCTCCTCAATCGAGCAGGCTATAGAGATAAGCGACAGGATCGCACCCGAGCACCTGGAACTGTGTGTGGACAATCCGTTCGATTATCTGGATCGGATTCACAACGCCGGTTCCGTGTTCCTCGGCCGCAACTGCCCCGAGGCTCTGGGTGACTACATGGCAGGACCCAACCACACCCTGCCCACAAGCGGAACCGCAAGGTTCTCTTCTCCGCTTTCGGTCGACGATTTCGTGAAGAAGTACCAGTACACTTACTATACGGATAAGGCGCTTTCAAAGATAGCAGACGACATTGCATTCTTTGCACGTCGCGAGGGCCTTGAGGCACACGCCAGAAGCGCCATCGTCAGGAAGGAGATTTCGAAATGAGCGGATTTCTCTCTTATAAATACAAGAACCTCGAGCCCTATGTCCCCGGCGAGCAGCCCCAGGACATGCAGCGCTACATCAAGCTGAACACGAACGAGAGTCCTTTCCCGCCATCGGCCAAGGCCCTCGCCTATGCTGCGCAGAATACAAGAAGCCTTAATCTCTACAGCGACCCGAACTCCGCAGAGCTTACAAAGGCAATTGCGAGGACCTATGGAGTGGACTATGACATGGTCCTTGCGACCAACGGCTCGGATGAGATTCTGAACTTCGCCTTCATGGCCTATACGGACAAGAAAAACCCGGCGCTGTTTGCGGATGTAACATACGGCTTCTATCCGGTTTTCGCAGAGCTCAACGGTTCTGCCTATGAGACGATTGCCCTTCGCGAGGACTTTTCACTGTGTGTCGATGACTATATCGGCAAAAAGGGGACCGTTTTCATCGCCAATCCCAACGCTCCTACGGGCGTGGCCCTTCCCGTGTCCGAAATCGAGCGTCTCGTCGCCTCCGATCTTTCGAGGATTGTAGTCGTGGACGAGGCCTATGTGGATTTCGGGGCAGAGAGCTGCATTCCGCTGACTAAGAAGTATCCGAACGTCCTCGTGTGCCAGACCTTCTCCAAGTCCAGGAGCTTTGCAGGCGGAAGACTCGGATACGGAATAGGATCGAGGGAAATCATAGCCGATCTGAATACAATCAAATACTCGACCAATCCCTACAACATCAATTCCGTGACCAGCGCCATGGGCATAGGAATCCTTTCGGATGAGGAATACACGAAGGCCAACTGCAGGACCATAATGGAGAACAGGGCCTTCACGGTCGAGGGTCTGCAGAAGCTCGGATTCAAGGTTCTTCCGTCCTGTGCGAATTTCATTTTCGTGTCCTCTGACAAGGTGGAAGGTGGAGAATTCTACAGTATTCTCAAGGAGAAAGGCATTCTTGTAAGACATTTCACCAAGGAGAGGATATCGAACTGGTGCAGGGTCACGATCGGATCGCGCCAAAGTATGGAAGCATTTCTGAAGGCTGCAAAGGAGGTTCTGGATGAGAAGCTCTGAGATAAAGAGAAAGACTGCTGAGACAGATATATGCCTCAGACTGGACATCGACGGAAACGGACAGGGAAACATCACCAGCGGCGTGGGTTTTCTTGACCACATGCTGACACTGTTCTCACGTCACGGAAGATTCGACCTGGATCTTACCTGCAAGGGCGACACCTATGTCGATGACCACCACAGCGTGGAGGATATCGGCATAGCCCTGGGACAGGCATTCAAGGCCGCCTTGGGGGACAAGAGGGGAATCTGCCGTTACGGCGATATCATCCTTCCGATGGACGAGGCCCTGATCCTTGTGTCGGTCGATATCTCGGGTCGCGGGATGCTCTGTTTCAACGCCTCCTTCAGGACCGAGAAGATCGGAACCTTTGATACCCAGCTGGTTGAGGAGTTCTTCATTGCCTTTGCATCCAATTCGGGCATAACCCTACACATCAGGCAGCTTGACGGGCGCAACTCCCACCACATCGCCGAGGGCATGTTCAAGGCGGTTGCACGCGCTCTGGCCAAGGCCGTGGCTTCGGATCCCAGAGCCAAGGATGAGATTCCCTCTACGAAAGGAGTGCTCTGATGACTGCCATCATTGATTACGGCGTCGGAAACCTGTTCTCGCTGCAGAGTTCCTTTGCTGCCATTGGAGAGCATGCCTGTGTCACGAGGGATCCCGATGTTCTCACAAGAGCCGACAGGCTGGTTCTTCCCGGGGTAGGTGCATTCAAGGATGCCCGGCAGGCCCTGAAGGAGAGCGGCCTTGAGGAAACGGTGCTTCAGCTTGTCCGAAACGGCAAACCTCTGCTCGGAATCTGTCTGGGAATGCAGATGCTCTTCGACAGGGACTATGAGGACGGCATCCACGAGGGGCTGGGCCTCATACCCGGGGAAGTCAGACCGATAGCGGAGACAATAGAGAAAGGTCTGAAGATTCCGCAGATAGGGTGGAATGCCCTGATTTTCAGAAACAGGAGCAGGTTGTTCCGATACATAAAGGAAGGGGACTACGTATACTTCGTCCATTCCTACCACGCAACCGGATGCGAAAGCAGTACTACTGCGGTAACCGAATACGGCGGGCTTCTGACTGCAAGCGTGGAGAAGGACAATGTCTTCGGATGTCAGTTCCATCCGGAGAAGAGCGGAGATGTAGGTCTGAATATCCTCAGAGCCTTCGTGGAGGTAAGCTGATATGCTGATATTTCCTGCAATCGATATCCTGGGCGGCAAGGCCGTGCGCCTCTACAAGGGCGATTACAATCAGGTGACGGTCTATAGCGAAAGACCGTGGGAAGTTGCCGAAGACTTCATCTCCAAGGGCTGCAAGGCAATCCATATCGTAGATCTGGACGGGGCAAGGGAAGGCTCTGCAATTAATATTGATGTCGTGAAAAAGATAGCTCAGTATCCGAATATACTCACTGAAATCGGAGGTGGTATCAGAAATCTGGCTACCGTTGAGCGCTATCTTGATGCCGGAATATCCCGTGTGATACTGGGAACCGCTGCCTTGGAAGACCCCGCTTTCAGAAAGGAGGCGCTGCAAAAATACGGCCCGAGGATTGCAGTCGGAGTGGACCTGAAGGACGGTAAAGTCGCGGTCAAGGGATGGCTGGAGAAGTCGGACAAGGACGGGCTGGACTTTCTGAAGGAACTTGAAGACGAAGGCGTAAGGACCGCCATAGTCACCGACATCTCCAAGGACGGAGCCATGAAGGGAACCAACCTCGATCTCTACAGGAAGATTGTCTCGCAGGTCTCCATGGATATAACCGCATCCGGCGGGGTATCGGACCTGGACGATGTTCGTTCCCTGATGGAAATCGGTGTCTACGGTGCCATCATCGGCAAGGCCTACTATACCGGGGCCATAAGGCTTGAGGATGCAATTGCAGTTGCGGAGGAAAAGTCATGATAACCAAGAGAATCATCCCTTGTCTGGACGTGCGTGACGGCAGGGTCGTCAAGGGTGTCAATTTCGAAGGAATCCGTGATGTTTCGTCACCGGTGGACCTTGCCGATTACTACAGCCGCTGCGGTGCCGATGAACTTGTTTTCTACGATATAACCGCTTCCGCTGAGGGAAGGGCTATTTTTACCGATATTCTGAGGCAGGCAGCAGAGAAGGTCTTCATCCCCCTGACAGTAGGAGGAGGAATAAACTCAATAGAAGATTTCGATCGCGTCCTTAAGTGCGGGGCCGACAAGGTCAGCGTGAACTCAGGCGCCATCAGAAACCACTCCCTCGTGAAGGAAGCCGCCCTCAGGTACGGCAGCCAGTGCGTGGTGATTTCCGCCGATGTGAAACGGGTAGACGGGGTCTTCAGGGTCTTTGCCAAGGGCGGAAGGGAGAACACTGGCCTGGAGGCGGTGAAATGGATTTCCGACTGCGTGAACAACGGTGCAGGGGAGGTCGTGCTCAACAGCATCGATACCGACGGAGTGAAGAAGGGCTTCGATCTGGAGATGCTCAGGGCGGTGTCCGATGCAGTCAGCGTCCCCGTGATTGCCAGCGGAGGAGCGGGGTGCATCGAAGACTTCGTGGCACTGTTCAAAACCCTTCCCAGGGTGGATGCGGGTCTTGCCGCCTCCATTTTCCACTTCGGTGAGGTGAGCATAAGGACCCTGAAAGAGGAGCTATCACGCCAGGGGATTCCGATGAGGCTGATTTAGGAGACAATAGCTTATGACCGATATCAATGCTTTGAAATTCGACGCCAACGGCCTGATTCCGGCCATCATAATCGATCACAAAACCAAGCAGGTGCTGACTCTTGCCTACATGAACAGGGAGTCTCTTGAAATCTCGATAGAGAGAAAACTAACCTGCTTCTTCTCCAGATCCAGGCAGAAGCTCTGGCTCAAGGGGGAAACCAGCGGCAACTTCCAGCACATAGTCTCGATTACCAGTGACTGCGATGACGATGCCCTTCTTGTCGAGGTCAATCCGGACGGACCTGCGTGCCACACCGGAACTTTCAGCTGTTTTACCCACGAAGTACTCTGACAGGTAAAAGAAAACTCCCGGATGTACTGGATCCGGGAGCTTCACACTAAAAGGAGGTATATTGAAAAAAACTGTTGCTCTGCCTTTTTATTAGCAAGTACCGTGCCAAGTGCCCGAAAACAGGCAAAAAAGGCCGAAAATTGTGTAAAAAGCAGCAATACAGGGTAAAAACCGCCTAAATGTAGTGTGAAAATAATGTAAAAAGATTGCTAAACTGTGCAGTTTTTGTATGCGGTGTGAAAAAATTGCACACTAATGTATCAGTTTATTCGGGCCGGGTCTCAGGGGATTTCGGTTTACTGCAAAGCTTCTCTTGTGGTAACATTCTCATTGCCTAAGGCAAAACAAAATGCAGGAGCCTGCCATGAAGAAAGTTGAAGACTATATCATTACAATCCCCGATTTCCCACAGCCCGGAATCATGTTCCGCGACATCACCGGAGTTCTGGAGGATGCAGACGGACTCAAGCTTGCAGTAGACGAGCTTGTAAAGCTTCTCGACGGTCTCGAGTTCGATGCCATAGCAGGTGCGGAGTCCAGAGGCTTCATCCTCGGCATGCCGCTTTCCTATCTGCTTCACAAGCCGTTCATCCCCGTGCGCAAGGCCGGAAAGCTTCCCCGTG
>JAGCUM010000233.1 GCA_017962865.1 Spirochaetales bacterium | reverse complement strand
AATACCAGCATGCATGCAGCAGTAAGAGTTCCGAAAGCTTCCGTGATTCCGACAGGGAACAGCAGTTCCAGAATGGAAACGACGCTCTCTTTTGCCATGAAGCCGCTGATAAGGGAGGTCACGAAGCGCCAATCCCCGAGTCCGGCGGGTTTCATCAACGGAGCCAGAAGGCCTGAGATAGTTGCCAGCATGCTGTCATGGGAGTCGGCCACAAGGTTGAAGTGGAAATCGAAAGTCTTGAGGAACCAGACCACAATTGTTGCAATCAGGATTACCGAGAAAGCTCTCTGCAGGAAATCCTTTGCCTTATCCCACAGAAGATGGAAAACGCTTTTTGCATTGGGGAAGCGGTAATTCGGCAACTCCATGATGAACGGAACGGCCTCGCCCTTGAAGATGGTCTTCTTGAACAGGAAGGCCATCAGGATACCTGTGAGGATTCCGAGCAGATAGAGTGCGGTAATGAGCCACCAGCCTGCACGGGGGAAGAATGCAGTCACGAAGAAACCGTAGATCGGCAGTTTCGCGGTACAGGACATGAACGGTGTCAGGAGGATCGTCATTTTTCTGTCGCGTGAGGAGGGGATTGTCCTGGTGGACATGACCGCAGGGACCGTACAGCCGAAGCCGATGAGCATGGGTACAATGCTTCTTCCCGAAAGACCGATCTTTCTGAGAAGCTTGTCCATCACGAATGCCACACGGGCTATATAACCGCTGTCTTCAAGAAGGGACAGGAAGAAGAACATGGTGACGATGATGGGCATGAAGCTCAGGACGCTGCCCACACCCTCGAAGAGTCCGTCCTTCACGAGGCTCTGGATTGCGGGGTTAACCTCTCCTCTGACCATTGCATTTACAACCAGGTTTTTCAGGGCGTCTATTCCCATTGCCAGAAGGTCCTGGAAGAACGGGCCTATGACCTTGAAGGTCAGGAAGAAGACAAGGCCCATGATCAGGATGAACATGGGAATTGCAGAGAACTTGCCGGTAAGGACATTGTCTATCTTCTGGCTTCGGATGCGCTGTTCGCTCTGTCTTGGCTTGATCACGCAGGCGGAAGTGACTTTTTTGATGTAGGAATAGCGCATGTCTGCTATTGCCGCACTGCGGTCAAGTCCGCGTTCGTTTTCCATCTGCAGGACGATATGATCCAGCATTTCGGTTTCGTTTTTGTCCAGATCAAGCTGCTTGAGAATCAGCTTGTCCCCTCCGATGATCTTGCTGGCGGCAAACCCGACGGGAAGACCTGCAGTCTGGGCATGGTCTTCAATGAGGTGGATTACTGCATGAAGGCATCTGTGCACTGCTCCGCCGTTGTCATCTGCATCGCAGAAGTCCTGTCTTAGAGGACCTTCCTGGTAGATTGCAACGTGCATCGCGTGGTGGATAAGCTCATCCACACCCTGGTTCTTTGCTGCGGAAATGGGAACCAAGGGAACTCCGAGCATGTGTTCCATGGCGGTTATATCGACGCTTCCGCCGTTTGACGTCATCTCGTCCATCATGTTCAGGGCAACCACCATGGGCATGTTCAGTTCAAGGAGCTGCATGGTCAGGTACAGGCTCCTGTCGATGCTGGTGACATCCACTATGTTGATGAAGCAGTGTGGTTTTTCCTTGAGGACGAAATCGCGAGAGACAAGCTCCTCGCTGGAGTAGGGGCTCATGGAGTAGATCCCGGGCAGGTCCGTGACCACGGTATTGGGCTGATTGCGGATTCCTCCGTCCTTGCGGTCGACCGTGACGCCGGGAAAGTTTCCCACGTGCTGATTGGAACCTGTAAGCTGGTTGAACAAGGTGGTTTTTCCGCTGTTCTGGTTTCCGACCAGGGCGAAGCGGATGCGGGTTCCTTCCGGAAGCGGATTCTCGTTCGCCGAATCGTGGAATCTGCCTTCTTCTCCGAAGCCGGGGTGTTCCATCTTTTTCTTTCTGGAATTGTCTTTGTTTTCCAGTCTCCTGTCTATCAGGGAACTCTCGATATTCTCGGCATCTGCAAGGCGCAAAGTGAGTTCGTAGCCATGGATTCTGATCTCCATGGGATCTCCCATCGGGGCAAGCTTTATCACTGTAATCTCTGCTCCGGGGATTACTCCCATGTCAAGCAGATGCTGTCTCAGGGCACCTTTGCCACCGACACTCTCGATGCGTGCGCTTTGGCCAGGTCTGAGTTCACTAACTTTCATGTCTTCATAGTAGTATAATCTGTGTTTTTTGTTCAATTATCAGGAGGGATTTAGTTTACAGACACCTTGCCCGAGATGATGTTTTCATAGTCCTCGAGGTTCTTCCTAAGTAGGGCAGGAGTGTTGAGCTCATAAGGGCATTTGGACCTGCAGATGCCGCAATCGATGCAGTCATTGATCTTTCTCATCTTCTCCTTCCATTCATCCGAGAAGAACCTTTCGCTTGGACTACGCCTGATCAACTGACTCATTCTTGCGCAGTCCTTTATGTCTATGCCTACCGAGCAGGGCATGCAGTAGCCGCAGCTTCTGCAGAAATCCCCGGACAGTTCTACTCGGTCTTTTCTGATGATTTCCTCGAGTTCGGGGGTCATCTTCGGCGGGTTGTCTATGCAGCTGATCCACTGGTCCAGTTCTGCTTCACGCTGGATTCCCCAGATGGGAAGGACGTTGTCGTACTGGGCTTCGAATGCATAGCAGGCCCTGAAGTTGTCCAGAAGTCCCCCGCAAAGTCCTTTCATAGCGATGAAGCCCATGTTGTGCTGACGGCATTTCTCCACCAGTTCCAGTTCCTGTGCTCCGCTGACATAACTGAAGGGAAACTGCAGTGTCTCGTATAGACCGCTGTCTATCGCCTTGTGAGCAACATGCAGGCGGTGGTTCGTGATGCCGATGTGTCGGACCTTGCCGCTTTGCTTTGCCTCAAGCATGGCTTCATACAATCCGGTACCGTCTCCGGGAAGGGGGCAGAAGGGAATGTTGTGGAACTGGTAGACATCCACATAGTCGGTTTTCAGCAACTGAAGAGTCGTAGCCAGGTCTTCCCTCAGCTGGTCTCCGGTTTTT
>JAGCUM010000232.1 GCA_017962865.1 Spirochaetales bacterium | reverse complement strand
GGGCTGCAGCAAAGGCATCGCAGACGTAGAGGTCTCCCAGCGGGGCAAGCTTGGTTACCACCTGGGTCTTTGCCTGCTCTTCATGGCTCAGGCAGAGCTTGGTCTCGAACAGGGTCTGCTCCTCCGCCATGAATCTCACGTTGTCCAGAAGCAGAACCTCGCCGTTTCGGAGGCTTCTGATTGCTTCGCGTGCAGTCGGGCCGCACACATCCTCGACCCACTTCACCTCGAAGCCCAGAAGCTCGGAGAGTACCTCTGCATGGGGCTTGGTGGTGTAATAGTTCTTGTACTCGATATCGCTTCCCTGATGGGCCATAAGCACCACGCGGGCTCCCTTTTCAGAGAGCTCGCGGATGGTGGGGACACATGCCCGGATGCGGTTGATGCTCTTGAGAGTGCCTTTTGCCCTGTCCACGGGCTGGTTCATATCCACCCTGCACAGAACGGTTTTCCCTCTCAGGCCGTCGTTCTTTTCAAAATCGTCGAGCGTCTTGATCCCGAATCTCATCTTTGTCCTCAAAACTTCTGAAGAGCCTTGAAGCGGCCGATCTTCAGATATTTGTTGGTCTCTGCAGTACCCTCTTCCCTCGTGAGCTGCATCTTCATGGCCGCCCTGATGGCATCGATTGTCTCGGGGATGGTCACGCTCTCCTGCGGGATATTGATGGCATACATGATATCGTTGCCGCTCTCTACGATGGAATCTTCCCAGAGGCCGATCTCATACATGTCTCCGCGGCGGTTTCCGAGGTCTCTTGCATACTTGAACAGGCTGGCATTGCCCTTGAATCCCTCGTCGATGGTGACGGTCCTGATTCTGGGATGCTTGCGGAAGGCCTCGAGAGCCATCTCACGGGTAATCTTCTTGCCGTCCTTTGCCGTAGCAAGGACCGTGATGATGTGGCCGTGCGTCACGGGAGTATGGACCAGGATTCCGGTTGCCTCCACATGAGGCATGATCGTCATCAGGTCAACGGCCTGGTGGCTGGGAGCCTTGTCGATCTGAAGGGCATTCGTCAGTCCCCTGTGGTAATCGCCGGGATCGGCCACACGCCTGATGATTGTGATGGCAACCTTCTCGATCCCGATTTCCCTGTCCAGACAATCGACGGTCCTGATGAGGCCCGTGGTATTGCAGCTTGTGAGCTTGAGGTAGTTCTGGCCGATTCCCTTCTCATAGTTGGCATAGCCGTGGAAGAACACATCTGCAACGCTGTTCTTCTCTCCGCCCTGGAAGATCGCCTTCACTCCGAGCGGCTCGTAATACTTGGTCTTGTTGGCAGCTCCCACTCCTCCGGGTGCGCTGTCCAGCATGATATCTACGTTCCTGCAGAGGTCCTCGAAGGTACCTGCTACCGGAATATCCTTTGCCTCGAAGGCTGCCTTGTCGGCACCGTCAACCAGATAGAGGTTGTACTTCACGCCGTTGGCTCCGATCATGTCGTTCTCTCTCAGGGCCTGAAGGGCAAGTGTAGGAGCAAGATCCGCGATTCCGACCAGCTCCATGTCTCCCTGCATCGCAACTCCGTCTGCAAGTCTCTGTCCGATTGTGCCGTATCCGGCCACTCCTACTCTTATCTTTTTCATAATGAATCCTCCGTTAAGAGATAATGTTCTGCTTACAGGGACATTCTACTCCAACTGTTTTCAATTTGAAAGTGAAAACGTTTGCGTAACAAAGAAATTGACTTGCCATTCCATTGGTTCTATCATGTCCATAGGCCCAGCGCAAACGATTGCGCTCGGTCATGGAGGACATCATCATGGTCAATATCGGAATAATCGGAGCTGGAAGAATCGGTCAGGTCCATGCCAGAAGCATAGTCTCGGGAGTCCCGGGAGCAAGAGTCGCCAAAGTAGCGGATCCCTACATCAAGGACGAGGTCAGGCAGTGGATGGAAGGCACCGGAGCAAAGGTCGTCTCCGATTACAGCGATATCCTCAACGATCCTCAGATCGATGCCGTTCTGATCTGCTCGTCAACCGATACCCACGCCCCTATTTCCATCGAGGCCATAAAGGCCGGAAAGCATGTTTTCTGCGAGAAGCCGGTCGATCTCAGCCCTGCAAAGATCAAAGAGGTCGAGAAAGCCCTTGCCGAATCTCCGAAGAAGCTCTGCTTCCAGGTCGGATTCAACCGCCGCTTCGACCACAACTTCGAAGCCCTCAGGAAAGCAACCCTCGCCGGCAAGGTCGGCGATGTCCAGTTCGTGCGCGTCAGCTCACGTGATCCCAATCCCCCTGCACCGCAGTACGTGGCCGTTTCCGGCGGAATCTTCCTGGATATGATGATCCATGACATCGATATGGTCCGTTACCTCTCCGGTGCGGAAATCGAGGAAGTCTATGCCCGCGGAGCATGCCTGATCGATCCCGAAATCGGAAAAGCCGGCGATGTCGACAGCGCAACGGTTTCAATCAAGCTTTCAAACGGAGCGCTTGCACTGATAGACAACTCCCGCCGCGCAGCCTACGGCTATGACCAGCGTGCAGAGGTATTCGGCTCCCTCGGGGCAGTCGCCATCACGAACGACAGCGAATCCACTGCAGTTCTCTCCACGGAAGCGGGCGTCACGGCCGAAAAACCGCTGTACTTCTTCCTGGAGCGCTATATGGCATCGTACCAGAAGGAAATGAGATTGTTCGTCGATGCAGTCACCAACGGCACGGAGGTCCCGGTAGGCCTCAAGGACGGCCTGATGTCCATCAGAATCGGCCTTGCCTGCAAGAAGTCGCTGGCCGAGAACCGCCCGGTGAGAATCGACGAGGTCTAACGACCGCTCATACCGAAAAGTAAGCCTGGAAAGATGAAAAAAGAGAGCTCCGGGCTTACAAATAAGCCTGAAACCGTTTTTCAGAGCGGTCTCAGGCTTACTTTTTTTGTATCAGCGAATAAAACAGTATTATCTTGTTCTGTTCTTGATCTCTGTCGTGACCTTGGCAACGAAGT
>JAGCUM010000231.1 GCA_017962865.1 Spirochaetales bacterium | reverse complement strand
GGCCTTGGGCTCCCTTGGAAGCAAGAAGTGTCCACTGCATTCCGTCATAGATGTACGAGCATCCTGTTTCGGTGTTGTAGTAGGCATTGAGCCTCTCGGGATTCTGCGGGGCGGTTGCAAAGCTGCCGAGCCAGATGATTGAAACTCCGTCGGCACCTGCTGCTCCTGTGGCTCCGATAGCTCCGGTTGCACCTGTTGCACCGGTCTCACCCTGCGGACCCTGAGGTCCTGTAGCGCCTGTTTCGCCCTGCGGGCCCTGGGCACCGGTGGCACCTGTTTCGCCCTGGGGGCCTTGAGCTCCGGTTTCACCCTGGATACCCTGCTCTCCCTGTGCACCCTTGGATGCAAGGAGTGTCCACTGGGTACCATCGTAGATGTATGAGCAACCGTCTTCTGTGTTGAAGTAAGCCCAATAGAGGCTCGGCTCTGCAGGAGCTGCTGCCAGGCTACCCTTCCATGAGATCGACGTGCCGTTTGCACCTGCGGCACCTGTTGCGCCGGTTTCGCCCTGCGGACCCTGTGCTCCGGTGGCTCCTGTTTCACCCTGCGGGCCCTGAGGACCCTGTTCTCCCTGGATTCCCTGGGCTCCTCTTGAAGCCAGAAGCGACCAGGATTCACCGTCAAAGATGTAGGAGCTTCCGTCTTCAGTGTTGAAATATGCCCAGTACAGCTTCGGATTTGCCGGGGCTGCAGCAAGGCTTCCCTTCCAGACCAGTGAGTTGGAATCGGATGATATCTCCGCCGAGAGTATGTTGATTGCTTCTATGCTTGTTGTATTGCGGGCGGCAACCGAACAAGAAAGGACTGTGCTTGAGGTGTATCCGCCTTTTGAAACTATGAGCTGATAACCTTCCCCTGCCGGGACATTCGAGATGCAGTAGTATCCGGAATCGTCTGTCACAGCCACATAGGAAGTACCTGCCAAAAATACAAGGAATCCGACATTTCCGGTTCTGCTCTCATCCAGGACCACATGTCCGGAGATGCTTCCGGTTGCAGTCAGATGAAGGTCTTCAGCGGTAACTGCATCAGTTCCCCGGACCACGACATTGGTCGAAACCGCCTTCTCGAGGGAATCGTTGGACGAGGCATAGATCGTATATGTGCCGGGTTCAAGGTTATAGAAAGCGAATGAGCCATCTTCCCTGCTCTGGGACATGGAGACGATAGCCCTTGATCCATCGCTCTTCGTTATGGCCCTCAGTCCATCGGTCTTATCCAGTGTCAGGACTATGCCTGAATGATCGTCGCCGTTCGAGTAGAAGGCATGTCCGACAATGCTTCCCAGTTGCTTGTCCTGGGCAGCAGGTTCCTGCTGACAGGCAACAAGGAAAAGTACGGACGTGATCAAAGCGATTGTAAAAAAGACTTTACGGATTGAAGAAAGTTGTTTTCTGAAATTGAATTCAGACATGTTTTAACCTCCATTTATTTCAAATCACAAATTCCTTGAGAATGATGTTCTTCAGAAGATTGAATTCCTCGGTTCGGTCGGTTTCGTTCTCTGCCGAGTAGAGAAGACCCTGGGCATATCTGACGGCGACTGCCAGCATGATGTGTGTGGTTGATGCAAACATCTTCTCCTCCGGCATATCGGTGCGGATCGTCCCGTCGTTCTTCCCTTTTTCGTATAATTCATGAAACAGGACTGCCATTGTACCTATGGCCCTGAGATAGGGTTTCAGCTGCTCGACGGTGGCACCCTCGTGTTTGACATAGCTGTTGAAATTGCTGTTGAAACGAAGCAGATCTTTGTGGTTCCGGTACAGATCCAGGTAGAAGTCCAGATAGAAAGCCATTTCCTCTGCTGCAGTCATCTGCCTTACGTTGTTCTTTTCCCTGGCTTCCGAGACATGAACGAAGTATTCCTGCCACTTGCGGGTTCCGATATCCAGAACGAGATCCATCTTGTTTTTGTAATAGCGGTAGAGTGTGGCGATTCCCAGATGACAGGCATTGGCAATCTCCTGCATGCCTGTTGTCTCTATGCCTTTTGCTTCGAAAAGCCTGAACCCCTCTTTGAGGATGGCGTTTCGCCTTTCGGTCATCTCAAGCTCATCTTTTTCTTTATTGCGCATGAATCAATTCCTTTACGGCTCCGTCGGATACCGATAAGTGATTTATCATGATAAAAACTTTATCACATTGAAAAACAGATGTCAATTTCCTTTTTTTGTAATATATTTCTTTATTGTAAATATAATTATTTTCCTTTATGTTGGTTAATCAAGAAAAAACGCAAATCTCAGGGTTTAAGTTTTCTTATCCCTTGAATCGGACATATTTCCGCCTAAATCGATGTCATGCGATTCCAAGCGGAAGAATTTACGATTTTCTTCCGCTTAGAATGAGGTCCTGCCGTTTTAAGCGGAAAACATGTCGTCTATACAGAAGAATTCCCACCAAATTATTGCGAGAGCCGCAAAACACTGAAGACCAGCGCTTGGCTGGTCTTCGTGTTTGCGAGGAAAGGGACTCGCCCTCCGGCTCCCGGTTGTCCGCCTTCCGGGCCGGCCATGCTTCGGACGCAGTGCGTCCTCCTACCGCATGGCTTCGAGTCCCACTGCTTCCCGACAAAGCAAAGGAGCAGGCCCCTGACCTGCTCCATGCTTTGCGAGGAAAGGGACTTGAACCCTCACTCTTTCGAATAGGAACCTAAATCCTACGTGTCTGCCAGTTCCACCATCCTCGCGCTTTATCGAGAATACCATAAACACGGGACGGACATCAATTGAAAGGCCCCCAAAAGATTGTCCGACAGGTATTGCACAATAAATCAAAAAATGTTATACATTACTTCGCGTCGGGCGGATAGCTCAGCCGGTAGAGCAGCAGACTCTTAATCTGCGGGTCCAGGGTTCGATCCCCTGTCCGCTCAAAGCAAAAACGGTCACCTAAGGGTGGCCGTTTCGTTTTTATTGCTGACACTTTTCCTTGCTTTGTGAAAATTGCGGTGCTATAATTTCCTTTACGTCAGTAAATAAACTGACAGATAAGGAGCGTATTGCATGCATTTCGATCTTGCACCTATGTTCAATTATTTCACCCTTGTCGATTACCTGGATATCGGGCTGAGGATCATCCTTTCCGCAGTCTGCGGTGCCATAATCGGACTTGAAAGGGAACGCAGATACAAGAACGCGGGACTCAGGACCCACGTCATCGTGGCAATTTCCGCCGCAATACTCATGATCGTCTCGAAGTACGGTTTCATCGATATCGCAAGCATCCCCGATGCAAGGCTCACCTCCGACGGAGGAAGAATCGCAGCCGGCGTAATCCAGTCCATAGGTTTCCTCGGTGCAGGAGTCATCTTCGTACGTAAGGAAAGCATCATAGGACTTACCACCGCCGCAGGTCTCTGGGCCACGGTGGGCATCGGAATGTGCTTCGGATGCGGCATGTACATCCTCGGAATCTCCGCTACCCTGATACTGGTACTGGTCAACATCCTTCTGAGAATCCATCATCAGAAGATTGCCTTCCAGACCATCGTAACGGTCTCCAGCCATGTGTCAAAGCACGGAATGACGCTGAACCAGTTCAACGAAGAGCTGGAGAAAGCAGGCGCAAGGCTCAGGGATTTCACCTTCTCGAGAAATGAGAACAATGAGATATTCGTCAAGGCAAACGTTGTCCTGAGCGACAAGCTGTCGATCATGGAGCACGTCGATATCCTGACGAGTCTGCCGTTTGTCGATACTTTCGAGGTCTATCCTTCCTGATTCTCAGGACAGCTTGAAGAATGCATCGTAGAGGGCATTGAGGGCCTTCTCGTAGTCCGCCTCATCCACTCCCACAATGATATTGATCTCACTGGATCCCTGGTCGATCATCCTGATGTTGACATCGGCACGTGCCAGGGCATAGAACAGCTTTGCGGCAACTCCCTTGCGGTAGACCATACCCAGGCCTACGACTGCAATCAGGGCAATCGAGGTGTCCACGATCAGGGCATCCGGGGAGAGCGTGTCCTGCACATTCTCGAGAATACGGCTTCTCTGGGCACGGAAATCCTCGCTGTCCACGATGACGCTCATCGTGTCGATACCGGAAGGAACGTGCTCGAAGGAGACGCCTGCACTGGCGATGATGTCCAGCAGCCTTGCGGCAAAGCCGACCTCGTTGTTGAGCATGGCTTTCTCGACGCGGATGGAGCTGAAGCCCTTCTTTCCGGCAATTCCAGTAACTACCCTGCCCTCAGCGGTATCGTTCTTTCTGTGCGGCACGATCCAGGTTCCGGAGTCCTCGGGCCTGTTGGTATTGCGGATGTTGATCGGGATTCCGGCCTGTCTGACGGGGAAGACTGCATCCTCGTGCAGGACAGAGGCCCCCATGTAGGAACGCTCGCGAAGTTCCTTGTAGCTGATTTCGGAAATCGGTTCGGGATTGGTGACGATCCTGGGGTCCGCGCTGAGCATGCCCGAGACATCGGTCCAGTTCTCGTAGACATCGGCCTTTGCTGCCCTGGCCACGATGGCACCGGTGACATCCGAGCCGCCTCTGGAGAAGGTCTTCACGTTTCCGTCTGCGCCCGTGCCGTAGAAACCTGCTACAACTGCCCTCTTCTTTTCCCTGAGGATGGCTCCGAGGGCGGTGTTCGTCCTCTCTGCGTCCAGGTTGCCCTCTTCGTTGAAGAAGATGCAGCTTGCGGGATCGATGAAGTCAAAGCCCAGAAATGCTGCCAGGAGCTTGGAGTTCAGATACTCGCCGCGGCTTGCCATGTAATCGCGCTGCGGACCGTCCTGAAGGTGCTTTGCGATGATGTCGAACTCTTTTTTGAGGTCGATTTCAAGGCCCAGCTCGTCTGCGATGGAGCTGAAGCGGGCCTCGATCCTCTCAAGGGCCTCGGCAAAAGGCTTTCCGTCTGAAGCGAGATCATAGCAACCGTAGAGCATATCCGTGACCTTGGTATCGTCCTTGCTCCGCTTTCCCGGGGCCGATGCCACTACGAACAGCCTTCCTTCGTGGGAAAGGATTATGTCCGATACTTTTCTGAACTGATTGGCATCTGCCAATGAACTTCCGCCGAACTTGAGGGCCGTTGTCTTCATTTTCTGTCTCCCCGATTCAGATATGGTGCAAGGAATGTCCTGAACTCCTCGTTGTTGCGTGTATAGTGGAATGTCGTCATCCCCAGACGTGAGGCCGTCTGCAGGTTCACGGTGAAATCGTCCGTGAAGAAGGAATCCTCGGGCCTGAAGCCCTCCTCTTTCATTATGTAGAGGTAGAACTCCTCGTCCGGTTTGGTGTAGTGGATCTCGTGCGAGGCATAGAGCTTGTCGAAGCATGCAAGCGGACGGCTCTCCATGGCCTTGCAGAACTCCCAGTGGCCTGCGTATGTATTCGAACCGGATACAACCCTGTGCCCGTTTTCACGGAGCTCGTTGATTATGTCGATCATCGGCTGATTTGCCACGGGATGGTAATAGGTCATCATCACATCGTCGTCCGACAGATCTATGTTGTACTTGTGTTCGAACATCCTGTACATGATCTCCGGGCCGCAGAACCCGTCCATGAAAGGCTTGCTGTAATGTGCCCAGTCGGCACTCACCTTGGCGATATCCAGGCCGTAACGCTTGCAGAACCCTTCCATCACCGACGGATGGAACACCACCACCTCGCCTATGTCAAACACGAAAAGCTTTCTATCCATATGTATCCCACTTACCGGACATCGGTATTCTTCAGTCCGAGTGAGGTTATTATATCTGACAGTTCGTTTTTAGAATAGGAGGATACGTTGTTGTATGCAGGATCCAGGGTTTTGGCCGGATTGAAGGTCTGAAGGTACCAGGGAGAGTCCCCTACAAGCTTCGACATGGCTGCAAAATCGCCTTCCTCGAAGAAACCTTTGGGACATGTGGTACGGAATTCGTGGTCTATTTTCGATGTCTTCAGTAATTTTATTGATTCTTCAATCAATTCTGGGTTATCGAATCCTACCTTGCTATACTTCTCGAGCGGAGCCTTGAGGTCCATGGCAACATAATCAAGGAGCTTTTCATCGATCAATGATGCCAGGACTTCGGGCCTGCTGCCGTTGGTATCGAGCTTGATCCTAAGGCCCATGGCCCTGACCTTGCGAAGAAAAGATGCCAGATCGGCATGCAGCGTGGGCTCTCCGCCGGAGACCACGAGGGCATCCAGAAAGCCCTTGCGCTTCTGCAGGTGCTCCAGAATCTCCTCTTCCGTGTATGTCTCGCCGAAATAGGTCTCGTCCGAGCCCTTTATCACGAACTCCGGATTATGGCAGTAGGGACAACGAAAATTGCATCCACAGGTGAACACTGTGGATGCAACATAACCGGGATAGTTTACGAGGTCGGACTTGAAGAAGCCGCTGAAAAT
>JAGCUM010000230.1 GCA_017962865.1 Spirochaetales bacterium | reverse complement strand
AGCACCTCCCTTTCCGCAATTACGAACAAACCCGTGAAGAACATCAGCTGGTACGCTGCACAGGCATTCTGCACCTGGCTGTCAGAAGTATCGGGCAGACAGGTCTACCTTCCCTCCGAGGACCAGTGGATTGCAGCCAGCCTCACGGACAGCGAAGGCGGATTCCAGAGATCGCTGATGCCCTCTGCCGCTGAAAAAGCACCTGCTGCCATGCTCGGCAGCGTCTGGGAGATGACTTCAACCAGATTCATCCCGATGGCCCGCATTGCAGATGAAGCTACCCTTTCAAAGGCACTCGATACACTAGATGCCTTCAACAGCCCGACTGACATGGTCGTCAAGGGAGGATCCTACGTCAGCGACATGAACAGCATAGACCGCTTCAGCACGGGAGCCACCTACAGAAGCCTCTGCAGTGATTTCATGGGCTTCAGGGTTGCATGGAACTGATAAGATGGAAAACAAAAAGCAGGAGATAAAGCTACTACAGACCAACAGAAAGGCCTACTTCAACTACGAGGTCATCGAGGACCTCGAGGCCGGCATGTCCCTGGCAGGTACCGAGGTCAAGTCCATCAGGGCAGGCAAATTCTCCTTCACGGATTCCTACGTAAAGATAGACAACGGGGAGATGATGCTCATAGGATTCACCATCCAACCCTATGACAAAGGCTCTATCTTCAACCCCGTATCCGACAGAAACCGCCGTCTTCTGGTTCACAAGCAGGAAATCAAACGCCTCAGGCGCAAAGTCGAAGAAAAAGGCCTTACTCTTGTACCTACAAAGGTTTATCTCAAAGGCAATCTGGTAAAGATGCAGGTATCGCTCTGCAGAGGAAAAGCCCTTCACGACAAGAAGGAGACAATCAAGGAGCGCGATCTTTCCCGCCAGGCCCAGAGAGAGGCCCGCGATTACAGGTTCTGAGACCTATCTTTCCTTTCCGAATTTACGAAGCCTCTTGAACAGCTTGGTATTGTCCTTCTCGATATGGCGGTAAACCTCGTCATACAGCTTCATGTAGACAGAGTGGTTATCCATATCAGGCATGAATACATCCTTGTCATGGACCATGCTCCCGGCAGCTTCACTGTAGGACGAAAACTCTCCCATGGACACGAAAGCCGCCATCGACGAGCCTATTCCCGAGGCCTCATGGGTCTGGATGCGCTTGACCGGAAGTCCGAAGACATCGCAGCAGATCTGCACCACGCTGTCACTCACCGATCCTCCGCCGGCGATATAGATTTCACGGATATGCTGGCCCGAACGCTTCTGCATCCTCACCATGGCATGATACAGCTCAAGATCGATACCTTCGATGATGGCCCTGTAGAGGTAGGCCTTGTCATGGAAATCGCTCAGACCCATGATCACGCCCTTTGCAAACGGGTTGTTGTTACCCGGTGAAAGATGCGGTGTCATCACAAGGCCTCCGCTGCCTGCAGGAACGGTATTCAGAGTCTTGTCCAGTATACTCTCGACTGATACTCCCCTTTCCGCGGCTTCCCTGACTTCGGCATCGCAGAAATTGCGTATGAACCAGGTGAGTATCCAATATCCCCTGTAAAGCTGGTATTCCCCGTTGTAGAATCCCGGCATGACTGCAGGGTATGACGGCAGGAACGGAGACGGTTCGAAATAGTGAGGGCTGCAGAACTGTATCGTGGAAGCGGTTCCCAACGATATTGCGGCCTTGTCTTCGGTCATCACCGAAAGTCCCAGAGCCTCGCAGGCCTTGTCGGTTGCAGTCGAAATCAGAGGGAGCCCCTTGGCAATGCCGGTGCGCTCGGAAGTCTCTTCGTTTATATGGCCCACGATACCCGGGGAATCGACAAGTTCCACGAGTTTCTCCACGGGAATGTCCGCCACACACTTCGAAAGGCCCTTCTTCATCCATTTCCTGTTGCGGTAATCGAACGGGATATGTCCGACCTGATTGGCGGCCCCGTCCCTGAGTTCTCCGGTCAGCCTGTAGTTCATGTAGGAAGAGAGCATGACGAACTTGTCAGTCTTCTGCCATAGCTCGGGCTCCTCCTCCATGATCCAGTTGCAGAAGGCGTTCTTGTACAGAAGCCTGATAGTTTCCGTCATGCCGACCGAAGCAAAGAGAATCCTATGGAGCATCGGTGGTTTGGGATCACCCTTTGCCCTTCTCTCGTCCATCCAGACGATGATGTTTCTCAGGGGTTTACGGTCCTTGTCCAGAATCAGAACGGTATCCCGGATGCATGTGATGGTTACTGCAATTATGTCATTGAAACGGTTTTGGGTATCTTTCTGCTTGAGAAGCATTCCGGCTTCACACAGCCTGTCGTAGTAGAAATCAGGCTCCTGTTCCGCCCTTCCCCTAATATCCGACGGAATGCAGGTTCTCTCGTATTTCACCTGCGATGAAAGTACTGTATTTCCGGCCTTGTCTATGAGCAGGGCCCTCATGCTCTGGGTTCCCAGATCGAATGTCAGAATCAAAGGATCTTTCATGATTCCGATTCTATCACATTTTATGATATTTCAATATAGAGAAAAGAATCATTGCCATCCGGGCGCTTTTGTGCTATATTTGAATCACAGTATGAAAGACACACCAGCCGAGCAGACGAAAGTCTGTTCGGTTTTGTTTACGTCTTGATACAAGGAGCGCATTATGACAGCTATTGAAGTCAGAGACCTGATTGATGACGAGCTTTGGCAGAGCACCAGCACATCCGCAGTCGGAATCGAACAATTCCAGAAGCTGGATGAAATTGCAGGCAAGCTTACAGACGCAGATGAAAGACTGGATTTCAAGAAGATCTGCGAACAGAGCCTCGAAGACAAAGACAAGAATTCAATTGCCATCAGGTACCTGCTGACCATCACGGGAAAGCATCCCACGGATGACAGACACATCCTCCAGCTTCTGGAGCAGTACTATGAAGAATCCAAGATCGAGCAGACCATCTTCCTCGCCCAGAAGATCCTGAGTTTCAGGGAGAGTTCCTATGTCCTCAAGGTCCTGGCCGAGTGCTATTCGCTTACGAACAGAACCGAAGACAAGATCCAGACCTGGGAGCGTCTGGTGAAGGTGGATATGGAAGAGACGGAAGTCCTGTACAAGCTTGCCGACCACTATGAGAAGACAGGCGACATCACAGGCGCAATCTCCTGCTACAGAAGCATCATCAGAAGAAACCTCAAGAATCCGGACCTCGGATCCCTGAAGATCGTCTGGGACAAGATCATGGACCTCAAGGCAGACGATACCGCCTATCTCATCTCCTTGGCCACGAAGATCGCCGAGACCATGGGCAGAGGCAATGGAGCATTCGCCCTCAAGTCCGTACTCGAGAAGGCAGACTGCGACCTCAATACCAAGATCGAGCTTCTCAAGAAGATCATCTACTACGATCCGACCCTCAGAAGCGCAAAGGACCTCGAGCGCAAGGAAGACGACCGCGACAGACTCATCAAATACTGGCGCGAGAAGTACAAGGACAACCCGAGACTCGAGTACTGCCTCAACAATACCGGAATCCTCGGTGATTACATGGACATCAACGTAGCCATCCAGAACTTCGAGAATCAGATTGAATTCGTCGAGGGTGCCTTCGTGTTCCACGAGACCTGGAAGCTCGGAAGAATCAACAAGATCGAGAAGGACGAGATGGTCATCCAGTTCGCCGGAAAGGGAATCCACAAGATGAGCACAAAGATGGCCTTCTCTTCTCTGAGAGTCCTCCCCAAGCGCCACATCTGGGTCCTCAAGGCAGCTGTCCCCAAAGAGAAGCTTGCAGCCAAGTTCCTCGAGAAGGACAACGTGGAATGGGGCCTCAGGGTCATAATGGAGTCCTACAACAACCAGGCTTCCCTCAAGCAGATGAAAGCCGAGCTCGTACCCTCTGTCCTCGATGACAAGCAGTGGTCCGTCTGGCAGACAGCCGCAAAGAAGGAGCTCTCCACCAACGAGTATTTCGGCATCAGCGACAGTGCTACCGATGTCTATGTCCTCAGAACAACTCCCATAACCTTCGAAGAGAAGGAGCTGGCACTGTTCAAGGGCACGAAGGACATCTATGAGAAGATCCGCATCATGAAAGACTTCCTCTCCCAGAAGGGCGAGGTCGACAGCGACGAGTTCGCTGCCATGGTCAAGTACTTCGTTTCCATGGCCCAGGTCGTCAATCCCAACGGGCTCATCAGCTACCTTGTCCTCGACAACCTCATCAACAGAAAGGGACTGTCCATCGATGCAGGCAACCACAGCTTCGTCGAGTACTACAATGCCCTTTCCGACAAGGAGGAGTTCTTCAGGAGCATCCAGGACAACGAGATCAAGAGAAGCTATATCGAGAACCTCAAGGACAACGTGGACAAGTGGCAGGATATCGTAATATCTCTTTATCCCTACTACACTTGTCAGTTCATGGAAAGAACCATCGCAGACGGTCCGAAGAAGAACGCCATCTACAAGATCCTTGCCAAGTCCATCGACAGCTACAAGGAAGATCCGGACTTCTTCCTCTATCTGGAAAAGAACTTCGACAAGAAGGAATGGGCAAGAGCAAAGGTCACGAGCGACGACCTTCTCAAGACCAAGATCAACCTCCTCGCCCACGTAAACAAGAGAATCGCAAACTCTGCTGATGTCGCAGACAACAAGAAGAGACAGAAGCAGCTTGTCGCATCGCTGTTCACGGAGGACAAGCAGGTCTACAAGGCAATTGAGAATTCCGACCCGTCGGAAGCCCAGATGCTCTACTCCATGCTCAGGGGAATCCCCGATCTCGAGAACGAGAGACTTACAGTCAAGCACCAGATTGCAAACCGTTTCCCGGAGAACTGGGAAGCCATCACGGGAGACAACCCCAACAAGGCAATCGACAAGAAGAAGATCATCCCCAAGGGACTTCTCTGCACAAAGGCAATGCTCGAGGCAAAGAGCCAGGAGCTCGAGAACATCATGAACGTTGAGATTCCCGCCAACTCCAAGGATATCGGAGCAGCCAGAGAGCTCGGCGACCTGCGTGAGAACTCCGAGTACCAGTATGCCAAGGACAAGCAGAAGTTCCTCAACAGAAGGATGAACGAGCTGACTGACGAGGTTTCCAGTGCACAGGTAATCCTGCCCGAGAACGTGGATACCAATCTCGTTTCCTTCGGAACCGTCGTGGTATTCGCCGACAACAAGTCGGGATCGGAGATCACCTACACCATCCTCGGTCCGTGGGAGAGCGATCCCAACAGGAACATCCTCAACTTCAAGAGCCCGCTCGGACAGGCCATCTACAACATGGAGAAGGATGAGAACAGAAAGTTCAGCATCAACGGCGTGGACTATGACTACACCGTCAAATCAATCAAGCTTGCATCTTTCTGAGAAGCTTTGAAAGACAACGCACCTCGGATCTTGTAAAAGGTCTGAGGTGTTTTTTTATGCCCACCTCATCAAGCTTTATCCACAGGATTTCAGAAAACTCATCCGGTGACAACGATACCTCAAAATCTGGTACGGTATAGAAAAAAGTACGCCAACTGAAAAAAGGAAGCCTCAGTTTCCAGCTTCCGATGGGCTTTGCCTGCAATGCGGAGAAATCGACGCCGGTCTCTTCGGAGAACTCCCTGACTGCATTATCAAGCTCAGTTCTGTCGCCCTTCTCCCTTCCGCCTCCGGGCACGGACCACTTCCCGTAGAACGGATGGTCGGACCTCTTTCCAAGCAGGATATATCCGTCCTTTACCAAGCCTATTCCGGCACCGTGGTACGGAAAGCGCATCAGGACCTCACACAGCGTCCGCCGTTGGCGTAAAAACGCTCAAGGTATTCTTTCTTGAAGGAAGCAAATCTGTTCTCCTCGATGGCCTTGCGGGCCCTGAGGATCAGATTGTAAAGGTAAGTCAGGTTATGCTCGGTGGCAAGCATTCCGCCCAGCATCTCGTTGCACTTGAACATATGCCTCATGTAGGCAAGAGAATACTCGGTGCAGGCACGGCAGGTACAGCCCTCCTGGATGGGACCGTGGTCGAACTCATTGAATGAACGCGACAGTGTAAGCATTCCGTCATCGGTGAAGACGCTGCCGTTTCTTGCCGTACGTGTGGCAAGCACGCAGTCAAAGAGGTCTATGCCGTTCTCGATTGCCTCGAGGATATAGTCCGGAGTTCCGATTCCCATGACGTATCTGGGCTTGGAAGCAGTGATATTCTCGGCTGTCAGAGCCAGGAATCTGCAGAAATCCTCCTTGCTCTCTCCGACGGAAAGGCCGCCTATGGCAATTCCCGGGAAATCCATCGAGCTGATTGTCCGTGCACTCTTGATTCGCAGGTCTTCATAGAATCCGCCCTGCACTATTCCGAACAGATTCCCTCGGAATGCCCTTCCGGTCAGATCCGCAAGGCTGTCACGCCTTACAATGGCCCTCTCTGCCCAAAGATGGGTGATGTCCATGGCCTTGAGGGTCTCCTTCCAAGAGATTCCGGGAGCTGAGCACACATCCAGCATCATGGCGATGTCCGAGCCTATGACCTGCTGGATATCAACGACCTTCTCCGGAGTGAAGATATGTCTGGTACCGTCGATATGGCTCTGGAACTTCACGCCTTCTTCATGAATACGCCTGAGCTGGCTCAGGGAGAACACCTGGAAACCACCGCTGTCGGTGAGGATGTTGCCGTTCCAGTGGCTGAAGTTATGAAGCCCGTCGAAAGTCCTGAGGACCTCGATTCCGGGTCTGAGATAGAGATGGTATGTGTTTCCCAGAATCAGGTTGTACCCTATTTTCGCAACATCGTCATGATGGATGCCCTTGACGGTTCCGTTGGTTCCCACCGGCATGAAGGCCGGAGTCTGTACGACACCGTGGGGAAGAGTTATCTCTCCGGTACGTGCCTTGCAGGAGGTATCCTGATGCTTAAGTCTGAATATTCGCTTTTCCATATAACCCTACTGTCTTCTGAGCAACAACCCCATTACGGTTGTAAGCGAGATTATCACGATAAACGGTATCAGTGTTCCCAGCTGGGGAGCAATCACCCCCTGATCCGAGAGCATCACGGTCATCATCTGTACTACGAAGTAGACGACGGCAATGCAGATCGAGCATACCAGCGAGAAGAAAAGGATATTCTTCTTGAAGCGGTAATTGATGCTGCATGCAATGAGAATCATTATCAGCGGCGTGAGGCAGCTGAAAATCCTCTTGTAGTATTCGGTTCCCATGCTCGCATACTGTTCGGGGTTCAGGCCCTTCATCCTGTCCAGATAGGCCTTGGCAAGCTTGAGGGACATCGTCGAGATCTCATTGCTTACATTGCGAAACAGCTGCGGTTCCAGCAACAGCACCGTATTCTCGACATCACCTATATGCTCGACCTTCACTCCGTCGGGACCCGGTGTGTAGACATATGCATCATAGAATCTCCAGAGCCCGGTCTCCTGATTGTAGATGGCTCTGTGGGCATCGGTTCTTCTTATCAGGGCCCCGTGCTCATCACTCTCCACCAGGGAGACATCGTAAAGGCTCTGATCGGAATCGGAGTATATGCCGGCATAGACCATATAGCCGCTCTGCATATCGCTGAGTGCAATGTCCTGGTTGTTCGTCGAGTCGGTATCCTTCGTGATGTTCTCCATCTGAAGGGCCTTGGCGTTGGAGCTCGGGATTGCCACAAATTCATTGAAACCGAAGTAGAAACCCGCAAGAATGACCGACATGACTATTATGGGCCTGACTATTCTGGAGAGGCTGACGCCGGAATTCAGTACGGTCATGACCTCGTTGTGCGCGTGAAGCATCGAGAGCTGATAAGTCACGGCAAATAGAAATGACGGTCCCAGGGCCAGGAGAAATGCCTCCGGAGCATAGAGAATCGTCACGGAAAAGGCCTTGGCAAAACCGATGTTGTGGTTCATGTACAGATCCAGATTCGAGAACAGATCCACTCCCAGAAGCATGAAACAGGCCAGCAGAGACGTTGCGATACCGGTCTTGAGAATCGATGTGATCGTATAGCGGTCGAGGGTCCTCATGCTCATTTTCTGGTCCTCCACAGCAGGATGAGGCCTACTATGAATACCACGGCATCAGGCGCCCATAGGAACAGGGCCGGATGAAGCGGCGAAGCAATTGCCTTCACATGCATGAAATAGATGAAGAACCAGTAGGCACAGGCTACGAACATCGACAGTCCGAAACCGATAAGGCGCCCGTTCTTGACCTTGAAGAACGATATCGGGAATGCCACGAAAACCAGGAAGGTACAGGCAAGTGAAAGTGCCATCTTCTTCTGAAGCTCGCTGCGATAGTACTGATAATAGAAGCTGAAGCCTCTGTAGTCCTTCGTCTGAGCCAGATAAGATGACTCCTGAAGTACGCTTCTGATGCCCGGATTGTCGTTGCGGTCAAGGAAGAACAGGGATTCTCCCAGATCCTGAGCAGCCATGCTGATACTGCTCTGCTTCTGTGCAAGGATCGATTCCTGCTCGGACAGCCTCTCCTCGGCAGCCTCGCGCAGCTGACTTATGGACATCTGTGACGGAGTGATGTTGACAAGGCCGCCTGCAGATGAACTGAGGTCCAGATACAACGTCATTGAGGATGCACTTGCAAGCGAATACTCATTGACCCTTGCCGAATCGGTAATCATTATCTGTGGATTCTCCAGATCTATCTGGTACAGGTACCTGTCTATATCCAGCACGGTTATGCGGCCTTCGGTTGCAGTTATCACCCTGCTCTGACGGCTGTCGGCATCGTCGAATATCATCACGTCATACAGGACGTTGCCGTCCACCATGCCGTTTGAGATGACCCTCTTCCCGAAGCGTGTGGAGCTGTAGCTCTTTAGCTCGAACGTGGGCATGCTCTGAAGGATTTCGGCATAGAGATCCTTGTACAGGGCCGTTGTATACGGAATCATCCAGTCGGCAATCATGAGCGTGGCCCCTGAAAGCACGATGGAGACCACAAGGATGGGTCTGAAGATGTGCTTCACGTGCACACCGCTCGAGCGCAGGGCCAGTATCTCGTTCTGGGATGAGAGATTGCCTATTACCATGCTCGCAGATGCCAGGGAGCTGAACGGCATGGTGTACATCAGAAACTGCGGGATGGAGAATACTACAAGCAGCAGCACATCCGCAATGTTGACGTTCTTCAGAAGTATCTTCTGCGCCAGAACCAGGATCTGGTTCACGAAGAAGATAAAGAAAAAGAAGAGGAACGCCACTATGAACGAAAACACATACTCTCGCCCTACATACCAGTAGAGCAATCCGTGCTTTTCTTTTCCTCTTCTTCCAAACATATAGCAATTATACCATATACAGGCGCGTTTTGTGGCACTTAGTGAGCTTTCTGAGCTTTCTGCTCCTTGTTAGCCTTCTGCCCCTTGTAAGCCAGGTAATCAGATTCCCGTGGAACCGAAGCCCCCTGCTCCGCGCTGGGTCTCATCAAGCGAGGCAACAACCTCGAAACAGGCAGTCTCGTGCCTTGCGATGACCATCTGTGCGATGCGGTCGCCGTCGTTGATTACGAAGCTTTCATCGGAGTGGTTGATCAGAATGACCTTTACCTCTCCGCGGTAGTCCGAATCAACTGTTCCGGGGCTGTTGAGGACCGTAATGCCCTTCTTTGCAGCCAGTCCGGAACGCGGTCTTACCTGAGCCTCGTAGCCTTCAGGAAGAGCAATTGAGATACCCGTGGGTACCATCGCCCATCTGTGCGGCTCTATCGTGAGGCTCTGATTACCAAGACAGGCGCAGAGATCTGCGCCTGCCGCCTGGCTGGAGCCGTAGACCGGAAGTCTGGCTCCATCAGAAATCAACTGTACTTTGACAACAACCTTGTCCATCAGCTCTCGTCCGTGTGTCTGGGCTTGGAATCGCGCTTCTCACCCTTGTTGAAGGGCTTGGAGGGCTTTCT
>JAGCUM010000229.1 GCA_017962865.1 Spirochaetales bacterium | reverse complement strand
TGCGCAGATGCTCGTCGGCATCCTTCATGTCCTGCTTGAAGCCGTCGATGACGGCGCGGACCTTATCGAGTCTGTCCACCTCGTCCTGTACGGTCTGGACCTTCTGGTCTGCGTCCTTTGTCAGCACTGCCAGTCCGTCGAGGGCACTGCGGTAGGTCTCCATGGCGTTCTTGAGTCTGACCAGGTCTTCCGAGTAGGACTTGAGCTCCCCTATCTGGCTGTTGACTGTCTGGATCAGGGATTTGACTTCCTGGTCCTTCTTGGCCACCGTCTGCTCCAGCTCTATGGCATACTGCTTGAAGTTGTTGTCGCTGGCCTCGACATCGCCCTTGTAGTTGTCAAGAAGCTTCTTGACCGTTGCAAGCCCGCGGTTGCGTTTGTCGGAGGATCTGAGCGTGAAGATTATGATGAGCGTCACAACAAAGAGTGCTATGGGCAGCAGAATGGGAATCATGTCTTTCAATTCCATCACTTATCCTCCGTTTCGGCCTCAAGCAGAGCCGTAAGCCATTTATCGAATTCATCCCAGGTTCCGAAGACCGCCTTTGCAAGCGGATACTTTGCTTCTGCATCCCCGGGTTTCAGACCTCTGACATTTACCAGCACGGCGTCAATGGAAGCGGCACTTGCGCCCACGATATCCTTCTCATAACTGTCGCCGACGTAGAGAACGTCCTGAGGGTCCATCTTCAGATTATATAACAAATATTCGAAGCAGTGTGTATCAGGTTTCAAAAATCCTGCATCATCACAGGAGGCTGCAAAATCAACATAAGAAGCCAGACCCATGCCTTCCAGCTTGCTGAACAGCGGGAAATCGGTGAATACCCCTACTTTCAGGCCATTGTTCCTGATTTTCTGCAAAGTAGCTGCCACACCTTCGAACGGCACGGTGCTTTCGTAGAGCCTGGCCATCTTCCTGTATGACCATCTGTCGAGCCTGTCATAGGTTTTTCCGTACCTTTCCCTGAAAGATTCTTCGGAAAAATCCTCCTCGGGCTCCTCCCCGGTTCCCCTGTCGATGATCGCAGCCTCGCGCCATCTGAAGGGAATCTCCTTTCTGAATGCAGCCTGATGGAGCCGGAACTCACGCCTTGCATTGCGGTATTTCAACCCGAACAGAGGATGCACGGCGCTCAGGCGGAAGATGCGCCTGTTCATGATCCCAATGGGATAGAGGGTTCCGTCGATATCGAAGCAGATTGCCTTGTATCTCACTTTCTGCCCGTCTTCTTTCCGGTGTTCTTTCCGGCTGCCTTGCTGTTTCTGTAGGTCTCTCTGGCGTTCTGAACCGCTTTGGCCTTGGCCTTTGCGCCAACTTTCTTAGCTGCGGGTTTGGCCTTTGCCTTGCCTCCGGCGTTCTTTCCGGCACCCTGTGCACTCCGTGCTTTCGGAGCCGTCTCGCGCTCCTCAACCGGTCTTACCTTGGCCTTCTGGCCCAGCTTGTGGTTGCTCTCGCTGCGCTCCCTTTCACGCAGATCGATCTCAATCGGAATATCGGTAAAGCCCAGATCACGTCTGATGCAGTTCTTCAGGTACTGGACATAGGTCTGCGGGAAGTCCTTCTTGCGGTTGATGAAGAACAGGAACTTCACAGGCTGTGCGCTGATCTGAGTTCCATAGTAGACCTTGAAGTGTCCTTCCGCACCACGCGAGGGCTGATAGGACTCGCCCCAGGCCTTGAGGGCGGTGTTGAGGACGGCCGTGTCGATGCGCTTTGAAAGCTGGACATTCACCTTGAGGACGGTGTCCAGCATTTCGGCCACACCGTCACCCGTGACGGCGGAGATGAAGCGGATGGGTGCGAAGTTCAGGATCGGGAACTGGAAGCGAACCCTGTCCTCGATGGCCTGTCTCTCATTGGAAATTCCCTTGAGAAGGTCTGTCTTGTTGAGTGCAATCACCACGCCCTTGCCGCGTCTGACAATGAGATTGGCGATATTCTTGTCCTGCTCGGAGAGGCCCTCGACGGTATCCACTACCAGCAGCACAACATCGGCCTCGTCGATGGTCTTGATGGCCCTGTTTACCGAGTAGTATTCCACATCCTCCTCGACCTTGGACTTGCGCCTGATGCCGGCCGTGTCGAGAATCGTGAACTCGTTGCCCTTGTAGGAGAAACTGCCCTTGACCACGTCCCTCGTGGTTCCGGCAATCGGACTGACAATCGAAAGATCCAGACCGGTCAGCAGATTCGTCAGAGTGCTCTTTCCGGTATTGGGCTTTCCGAGAACAGCCAGGTTGATGCTGTTTCTCTCGCTCTCCTGCTGCAGGTCCTCGACGTCATCAAGCTCGTCCTCCAAGTCCAGCATGCCCATAAGGGTTTCCTCAAGGGTGTCGATTCCCAAACCGTGTGCGGATGAAATGCCTACGATGCGCTGATAGCCGTAGGAGAAGTAGTTCCAGATGAGGTCCTCACGCTGGTAGTCATCAATCTTGTTGACCACGAGGACTATCTTGTCGGTGTAGGGTCTGAGGACTTTCAGAAGCATCTGGTCCTCGGGAGTGACCTCGGTACAATCCATCATGAAGAGTATGGCGTCGGCATCGTCAAGCAGGGAGAGGCTCTTCTTGGAGACCAGCTCGTCAAAGCCCTCGAGGTCCAGCTTCACTCCCCCGCTGTCGGTGAGATTCACCGCATGGCCGTTGAGAATCCATCTTTCCGTTATCGGGTCTCGAGTGACGCCAGGCGTGGGGTCCGTGATTGCCCTCCGCTTCCCTATGAGTCTATTGAACAACGTCGACTTTCCGACATTGGGTCTGCCTAAAATAACCACATTCTTCATGGCCTTTACTTTATCCTACAAATCCATTTAATCCAAGTAGCCCGATGCCCCTTGAACTCGCAATGTAGACCAGCTAAACTTCAACCATGATCCAGGCAGTCTTCT
>JAGCUM010000228.1 GCA_017962865.1 Spirochaetales bacterium | reverse complement strand
GCAGCCGATTGTTGCAAACACATTTTCGACATCACCAACACTGCCAAGATATCCCTCGAGGCCTTGACGGAAGCCAAGGTCAAGGCTCACAAGCTTGATATGGGTCCTCAGGAACTCGAGACCCAGATCGCCACATACCTCGGCTACCTCATCGGTGCAGACAGAGAAAGACAGAACCAGTTCCAGATCATCACAAGAGACAACAACTACGGCAGACTCATCAGATTCTGGAATCTCAGAGGTGTAAGGGTTGAGGTCAGAAGAGCTTCAAGGGCTCCGGAATATGCTCCTGTCAGAGTTGCCCCCGGCCGCAGACCTGCTCCGGCTCCTTCCTACTACAGGGAAGCCCCCAAGGCAGCTCCCGCCCCGGTAAGACCGGCTCCTGCTCCTGTTGCCAGACCCGTTCAGCCGACACAGCCCGTTCAGATCAAGCCTGCAGCACCCGCAAGACCGGCTCCGGCCGTTGCTCCTGCTCCTGCCCCCGCACCCGCTCCGGTTAAACCGGCTCCCGCACCGGTAGAGAAACCCGCACCGGCACCCGTTATCAGAAAACCCGCTCCGGCACCTGCAAAGCCTGCTCCCGCCAAGGCCGCACCGGTTGTCGTCGATAAGGACAACGTCCCCTATGATGAGTTCGATCCCAGCGTCTACACTCCCGAGAACCGCAAGATCGTCGAAAGAATCATGGAGAACAACAAGGACAATCCGAACAGAAAGCAGAGCGTGTACATGGCTCTCATGACAAAGTTCGGACAGAAGAACGGCCTGGCAATCTACAGACCGCTCAAGCCTTATCTCGAGTAATACCTAACTACAACGATTCTTCCTCAGATTACCTTTCCGGGGTTCAGTATGCCCTTGGGATCGAATACGTTCTTTATGCCTCTCATCAGTTCAAGCTGACGGTCTCCCAACATATCCAGCAGGTACTTTTTCTTGTCCAGACCGATACCGTGTTCACCGCTGACAAGGCCGCCCATCTCCTTGGATTTCTCATACATCATGGAGAAAGCCTTATCCTTGCGGTTTTCCCACTGCATGTCATCGAGACCGTCGCGACAGAGATAGATATGTAGATTCCCGTCTCCGGCATGTCCGAAGCTCGGAATCCTGAGTCCGACGATCTTTGCGACTTCATGGGTAAAGAGGATGAAGTCTGCGACTCTGCTTCTCGGAACAACGACATCGCATTCGTCCATCTGGTCGGTGGAACCCTTGATCGCCTCAAGGAATGCACTTCTGGCAGACCAGACGCTTGCCGAGCGTTCCTCCGTATCTATCATGAACACATCGATGGCATCGTTTTCCAGACATAGGTCTGCAATCGTCTCCATGTCATGCATGACGGCTTCCCTTGTGTTACCGTCGAAGGTAAGGAGAAGGTATGCATCGGAAGCATGCGTGGGGAACTTCTTGCCCAGGTATTCTTCCGCAAAGAGAATGACATCCTGGCTCATGTACTCCGTGGCCACCGGTGTCACCTGGGCCCTTATGATCTTCGGAACGGTGGATATGGCATCCTTCATGGTTCTGAACGGAACAAGAATGCTGATGGCATACTCAGGTTTGGGGATTATTTTCAGCGTGGCTTCGGTGACTATGCCCAATGTCCCTTCGCTTCCGATGATGAGGTCCTTGAGATCATAGCCGCTGGAATTCTTGACGACCTTGCTGCCGAACTTCATGATTTCGCCTGAAGGAAGGACAACGGTAATTGCCCTGACGGCATCCCTTGTGACCCCGTATTTCATGGCTCTCATGCCACCTGCATTCGTCGAGATGTTTCCGCCGATGGTCGCACTCTTCTCTCCCGGATCAGGGCAGTACTGAAAGCCCCTTTCATCACAGTATGCAGCAAGTTCCATTAGGAGAATTCCCGTCTGTACAGTCACTGTCAGATTGTTTTCATCCAGCTCAAGGACTTTCTTCATCAGGGAGGTGTCCAGCATTATTCCGCCGTGCGTTGCGACCGCACCGCCGACGAGACCGGTTCCCGACCCTCTTACGACTACGGGAATCGTTCTGTCCGAGGCATATCTCATGACGGCGGAAACCTCTTCCGTCGAGAGGACCTTCACCAGGATCTCAGGAACACCGAAAGCAGTGCCGAGTTCGTCATGATAGTAATCCTCGTTTATCTGTCTGCCGTCGAAAACCCTTCCGGGGAACATCTTCTGCAAGGCAAGAAGGTCTTGTCTGTTTACTTCATTGAACATATCACACCTCTCTTCCGGTTCTTCTGATCTTCTCTATCAGCATGGGGACTATTTCATAAAGGTCGCCCACGTAACCAAAATGTGCAACATCAAAAATAGGTGCCTGAGGATCACTGTTTATAGCAATAATCAGGTCACTTCCCTTCATTCCGGCTACCGTTTGTACTGCTCCGGAGACTCCGATGCAAATCAGGAGCTTGGGTTTCACAGTCCTGCCCGAAAGGCCGATCTGATGCTTGGCATCGAACCAGTTGTTTTCGACGAGGGGCCTTGTGCAGGCCATCCTCGCTCCGAGAAGGTCCGCAAGTTCCTGAACCATGGCAAGGTCCGACTTGCTCTTGATTCCGCGCCCGCACTGGACTATCACCTCAGCTTCGGAAATATCGATGTCTTCCGGTTTTAGCTCGATGTCAACAATCTGTGCATTGGTGACCAGCATCCGGTCGGTAACTTCCATTGAAATGGGCTTTCTGTCGCAGTCCGTCTTCTCGGGTTTTGAGAAGATCTTATACCTCACCGTGCAGAATTGTGGCCTGTGGTTGGGGGTCATGATACGTGCCATGATGTTTCCTCCGAACGCAGGTCTGATCTGCACCAGATCGGTGTCCTTTGTCATTTCCAGGGATGTGCAGTCGGCGGTAAGCCCGGTCCTGAGTCTCGCTGCGACCCTGGGAGCCAGAGAACGTCCGACATTCGTTGCACCTACAAGAATCGACGAAGGCCTGATTTCCCTTATGAAGGATTCGAACACGTTCGTATAGGGTTCAATCAGAAAATCCCTGAGTCCCGGGCTATCGTAGACATAGACATCATCGGCACCGTAGCAATACAGCTCCTTGGCCTTGTCCGTAATCTCCGATCCTATCATGAGGGCCATGACACGCTGTCCCGTGACCGCTGCAAGTTCTTTTGCCTTTCCGAGAAGTTCGAACGTCACGTTATGTATCTCGCCATGGAAATGTTCACAGAATACGAGAATCCCTTTCCAGAGACTCTTGTCCACCTTCGGGGGAAGCTCCTCCTCGAATGTTACTGCTCCGTCTGATTTCTTCACGCATATCTTGCAGAGCTTACACCCCATGCCTATCGAAAGACCCTCCGTATCGGAGTAGCTTATGGCTCCGAAAGGACAGAGGCTCGTGAGCTTCTCACCTGTTTCCCTGTTTATCTTTTCCCTGTGTATAACCAGTCCCATGCCGCCCTCCTAGATGAATTTCCTGTCGGACAGGAGCCGGTTGAGTTTATCCGCAAGCTCCGCAGAACTGCCGTTTTCAAGTACTCTTGAGGAACTTTTCTCCGGGGGAAACACCTTCTGTACCTGCGTGGGGGAACCCTTCAGTCCGTAGTGTTCCGGATTCTTGTCCTCCAGATCTGCAAGCGTAAGTGAATGCACAAGTGTCTCATCCGTGGTTTTCCTTCGCCTGTAGGAAGGAAGCCTGGGGGTGTTCACTTCGCTGTCCATGCAGATGAGACATGGAAGCTTGATCCTCTGCTTGACCATCATCTTCTCCTGATTGGCTTCAAGAATGACGGAGCTTCCATCCACTGAAAGTACTGCGGTGACATTTGAAAGATGCGGGATTCCGAGGTGTTCCGCCGTCTCCGCACCGACCTGAGCAGTGTCCCCGTCCGTTGTCTGTTTTCCGCAGATTATCAGGTCGATATCGCCTGCCTTGCGGATTCCCTGGCTGATTGTATAGCTCGTAGCCAGGACATCTGCTCCGCCGAAAGCCCTGTCCGTGACAAGATATGCTTCATCGCACCCCATCCACAGGCATTCCTCAAGAACATCCCTGGCCTGAGGGGGACCCATCGTAAGGACCTTTACGCTGCCGCCGTATTGTTCTTTCAGGACCAATGCGGCCTCTATGGCAAAAAGATCATAGGGGTTGAGTTTGTTGCCCTTCTTGGGCCTTATCAGCAGTCCTGTTTTTTCGTCAACCCTGACATTGCTTGTGCCGGGAACCTGTTTGACGCAGACAAGTATATTCATCCGGAAGACCTCCAATCGTTCAGATAACCATAACGGAAACGCCGTCGGGAATTGCCGTGACGGTGGCCTTTTCGTTTCCGAGAATCGTTTCGGCAATCCTCATGGCCTCTTTCAGGCTGTGTGCCGGAGTCATATGCATTGCCCTGACCATGTCATCAGGTGCTTCCGACACAAGGATGACACTTGCCTTCAACAGGATCCGGATGAGAATCTGGGCCTCCCATTGATCCGGTATGGTCCGGTCCCTGCCCCGGCTTAGGATCTCATCCATCGCAGAGTTCAGGTCCGCAGCACCTGCAAGCTGGTCGAAGAACGACTGACCGCCATGGCCGTCATTGCATGCTGCCAGCATTATTATCACACCGCCGTCCCGGACGGAGGCTTCTGCCGCCGTCATACCCTTGACGGACTGATATATGTTCTGGTCGAGCGGATAACCGCCGTTCGTGGATATTGCTATATCCGCTATCCTGCGCTCGGCTCCGAAGAGATTTGACAGGAAAACACATCCCTTCTCGTCGGCTTTCTCAAGGTCTCCGGCAACTGCATAGATGGCTTTCTTCTCGGAATCGATCACGACATTGCAGACGAAACTGAGGTTGGCTTTCCTGGCTGCCCATACCATATCCTTGTGGATGGGGTTGCCTTTCAGTATTCCGGTTCTGGAGCAGTCGCTTGCAATGAATTCGGAACAGTGATTTGCCATGACGGTCTTTCTGGAGGCAACACCGGGAAGTATCGATTTCCGACCTCCGGAGAACCCCGCAAAGAAATGCGGCTCGATGAACCCCTCGGAGCACACCAAATCCGCTTCCGCCACAAGTGCGTTGACTATCAGCTCTCCGCCGCTCGGAAGCGTCCCAAGACTCACCATCGGAGACTTGTCACAGTCATGGACCACGATTCTTTCGTCCCGGACGATATCCTTGCCGAACTTGGACTCCAGTTCCTCCCTTGTCGTAGGCCTGTGGCACCCCGTGCTGATCAGAATGGTTATCTGTGCTTCGGGATTCCCCTCCCGGATCTCAGCCAGCATCCTCGGAACTATGACCTTACTGGGAACCGGACGTGTATGATCGCTGCAGATGAGGACAATGTTCTTCCTGCCCTTTGCAAGTTCACTCAGCCTCGGACTTCCGACAGGGTTTGCCAATGCATCGGCAACGAGCTCCTCCGGAGATTTCTCCGGCCTGTAATCATGTATTCCGGAAACCAGGATACCCTTGATCCTGCTGTCTTCTATGTCCAGAGATTGCGTCCCATGACCATAGGGGAATGTCAGTGTCATATAACCCTCCGATTATATCTTGCACCCTCAAATGCCGGG
>JAGCUM010000227.1 GCA_017962865.1 Spirochaetales bacterium | reverse complement strand
TCTGAGCCGCGCTCTTTCTTTGCTTGTAATCTCTTTCTGCTTAGGCATTGATCATTTCCTTGTATTTCTGAGCCACGGCAAAGCGCTTGATCTTCTTGGTGGAGGTCATCTCCATCGGCTCATCAAGCACGAAGACCTTGCGGATGCGCTTGTAAGGCAGAAGCTCGCGGTTGACGCTCTCGACAATCTGCTCCATATGAACCTGCATGGCACCGTGGTCGGGGTACTCGCGCTTGGCATCGCTGCTGGGATAGATGAGAACTGCAACGCCTTCCTGCCTGAGCTTCTCGTCCGCCATGAATCCTACGACGCAGATCTGCTCGATATCATAGAAGAGCTGGAAGTGGTCCTCGATCTCCTCGGGGAACACATTCTTGCCGCCGTCCGTGACGATTATGTTCTTGGCCCTGCCGGTGAGGTAGACAAAGCCCTTCTTGTCCATGTATCCGACATCGCCTGTCTTGAGCCAGCCGTTCTCGTCGATGGTCTCGGCAGTGGCCTCCGGGTTCTTGTAGTAACCCTTCATGACATGCTTGCCGCGGGTGATGATCTCACCGTTGCCCTGCTCATCCTTGTTGATGAAGTCGACCTCTACTCCGGGGAACGGCTTGCCGATACTGGTGTACTTGTAGGAATAGGCAGGATTCAGAGTCACGATCGGACTGGTCTCCGTGAGGCCGTAGCCCTGGATGAAGTCTACGCCCAGCTGGTTGAAGCCCTTGAATGTCTCCTCGGGAAGCGGACCTGCTCCGGAAATGCAGATGCGGTTGTCGGCAAGCGAGACCTTGTCCCTTATGCCGCGGAAAACCACGCGTCCGGGGTTCAGTCCGGTAGTCTGCTTGATGAATCCGCAGATCTTCATCATTATCTTGACGATGGTGCTTACAAAGGCTCCTTTCTTCTCAATACCTTTCATAATTGCGGTAAAGATCTTGTTATAGAGCATCGGAACTGCAAGAAGCATGTTTACATGACCTTCCTTCATCTCCTTCAGGAGAGAGGTTACGACAAGGCGCTTTCCGAAGACGGTGTTGCTTCCGTTGGCCATTGATTCGATGAACACTGCAAGCATCGTATAGGCATGGTGGATCGGCAGGATGGCATAGAAGACATCGGTTGGCCTGACGTTCATGAAGGCCTGGACGCAGTAGGCATCGAAGACGAGGTTCTCATGGCTGAGCATGACGGCCTTCGGGGTTCCGGTGGTACCGCTGGTAAAGAGGAAAGCAGCCAGTTCGTTGCTGTCCGGCTGGCTTATCGGCTGCATGCCTGCATCGGGAAGATTCAGGATGTAGTCCTCTTCATGGTCGCGCTCCTCTAGACTCACCTTGAAACCGTACTTGCCGTCTGCTCCGATTGCATCAAAGCGGTCGGCATCCAGGAAGATTCCCTTGATCTCGACGAAGTCCACCAAATGCTCGATCTCGGCATTAGTCAGAGCTGCATCGACGGGAACGACGATGGCGCCCATGGTGACGATACTCATGTAGGCAATCGCCCATTCCGGACTGTTCTTTCCGGTAACGGCTACCCTGTCGCCCTTGCGTACGCCCTTGCTGTAGAGCCATCTTGCGACCTTGTCGAACTGGTTCCTTGCTTCGGTGTAGGTAAAGGTGATGTGCTTGGGAGTGAAGGCCTCATAGCACCTGTTGTCCGGGAACCTTTCGGTCATTATGTCGAACATCTGAGGCAGAGACGGCCACTCGGTATTGAAATATTTACCCCTGTACTGCTCCAGGAATTTCCAGGGCATCGGGTCCAAACTGCTTTTTCTCATCAGAATCCTCGCTTTCATGCATAGTTAACATTAACTATCGAGTTTTTCTGTGCGTAGAATATCAGACAAAGAATATATATACAAGTGTCATACTATATAGAGTGTTTTTGCGTGCACATGCACGTGGACAACAGAGCCCCGTTGGGGTAGAATGACTTGCTATGGAATTCAAGACTTTCGATCAGGTCATATCATACATGGAAAGCTTCACCAATTTGGAGAAGCGCACCGACAAGTACAGCAACCGAACCTATCGGCTGGACCGCATGCATGCCCTGATGGAAACTCTGGGGCACCCCGAACGCTGCTACCGCACCATTCATGTGGCCGGAAGCAAGGGCAAGGGTTCGACTGCAAGCTACATTGCAAGCGGCCTCAAGGCCCTCGGTTATGTCACCGGGCTTTACATGTCTCCCCATGTCTCGGACTACCGCGAGCGCTTTACCCTCTGCGGACGCTTTGTGGACGATTCGATTCTGATCGAGACCGGAAACGAGCTTGCCTCCTCCCTTGAAGGTTTCTGCTTTACGGATGATATCGGAGACAGCGAGCCCACCACGTTCGAGCTCTACACTGCCTTTGCATTTCTTCTCTTCAAGCGCCTCGGATGTCAGTGGGCAGTCATCGAAACAGGCCTCGGTGGAAGGCTGGATGCCACCAACATCCTGCTTCCTGAAGCCTCGGTCATTACCCCGATTGAATTGGAGCATACGGAAATACTCGGTGGCACGATTGAGCTGATAGCCACGGAAAAATCCAAGATTATCAAGCAATATAGGCCATCGTTCAGTGCTTTTCAGTCTTCTGAGGCTCTTTCCGTAATCAAGGCGGAAGCCAAGGCAGTTTCTTCCGAATTCCACTATCTGGGAGACTATGTTTCTTCCGTTACGGAAACATCCATCGTTTTCAAGGACGGCTATTCGGCTTCCCTTGATCTGGCCATGAAGGGCCTTGTGCAGATGCAGAACTGCGCGCTTGCGATTCTGGTTCTCAGGAACCTGGGTCTCTACCGTGAGGGGAAAACCGAGGCAGCCCTTGAGTCCAACACCCTTCCCGGACGAATGGAACTGGTGCAGTGGAAGCGCCCGCTTTACCTTGACGGAGCACATACCAAGAACAGCATGGATGCCCTGATTAAGACATTCAGAAACATCTATCCCGGCAGAGGCGGAGTCTGCATCTTCGGTGCCGTCTCCGGAAAGAACCATCTGGCCATGGCTCAGTCGGTTCTTTCTGCCTTCGATACCGTTGTAATCTCAAGGCCGGGCACATTCAAGAAGAACGATCCTGCTGCCCTTTATGAACTGGTGGTTTCCCTGAAGAAGCCTTCTCAGACCGTGGTTCTGAGAGAAGATGCCTCTTCTGCATTGGCATACAGTCTTGAGCATTGCGAACAAGATCAGGGGATACTCTGTGCAGGATCGTTCTACCTGGCGGGAGCCATAAAGGAGGCACTGTGTCTCTGAACTACAAGGAAATCGAACTCATATTGACCGAATCCTCACTGGATGGTGCAAAGATTCAGAACGTTGTACAGAGCTCCTTCCACTCCGTGACCTGGGAGCTCTATGACCGAGAGCGCGGGCGCTTTCTCTTCTACACGGAGATAGGCACCCAGCAGAGCCGCCTGCATATCCTCTCCCCCGGAGCCAAGGCGGCAAAGACCAAGAAGCTCCAGCGCTTCGAGCAGTATGCAAGAAAGAACCTCGAAGGCTCGGTGATCCTCTCCTGCCGCCAGCTTCCCTTCGACAGGGCAGTGGTCTGGGAACTGGACAACCACGGGCGCAGGCTCAAAGTCTATTTCCGATTCTACAGCGGGCCCGGAGCCAACATCATTGTCACCGACGAGAACGATGTCATCCAGGACCTGCTTCTCAGGCGCCCCGGACGGGATGAGATGAGCTCACAGGTACTGAAGGTTGAAATCCGGACTTCCTCCGACAGGGAATTCTCGGTACGTCCCTGGGAAGGAGAATCCTTTTCCAAGTACATCGAGAGCACATGCGCCCAGGAGGAGGCAAAGGACCTCTACTCCACGCTGCTCAAGCAGGTTCAGACCCGAATGGAGCACGAGCTGGGCAGACTTGCCACATCCATCCACAGCGCAGAGCGTACCATCGAGCAGAACTCAGGCTTCGAGAAACTCAGATATGAAGCAGAGCTTCTTTCCGCCAATTCTTATCTGATCAAGCGCGGTCAGGACAGCATCACGGTTACCGACTGGAACAACGGCGGCAGCACACTGACTCTGGAATTGGGCAAGTCCCTCACCCCGGGAGCAAACGTGCAGGCCTTCTATGACCGCTATCAGAAAGCAAAGGGTGCCTATGAGAACGCAGTCGCAGAACGAGAGAGACTTCAGAACGAGTATGACTCCGTCCGATCCCGCTTCCAGCGTGCCATGGAGGACTCCGGCGACGAGCAGGTGAACATCCGACGCCTTCGCGGGATACTGGACAGGACAGCCCCTGCTCCTCAGGTGCAGGCCGGCCCCGGAATCAGGACCACAAGCGGAGGCTTTCAGATCATCGCATGCCGCAATGCAAAGGAAAACGACGAGCTTCTGCGCCATCATGTGAAGGGCAACGACATGTGGATGCACACCCGAGATTTCCCCGGCGGCTATGTCTTCATAAAGTTCAGACGCGACAAGAGCATCCCGCTGGAGGTTCTTCTTGATGCTGCGAACATAGCAGTGCTCTATTCCAAGGGCCGCAACAACACAAGCGTGGATCTCTACTACACCCAGGTGAAATACCTCAGGCGTGCAAAGGACTCCAAGACAGGTCTGGTCCTGCCAACACAGGAGAAGAACCTTACCATCAAACCTGAGCCCGCAAGGATCGCAAGGCTTCTGCCCAAGGAGGAGACATGAGACCTTCCGTCGAAGGAATAATGTACCCGATTAATGCAAAAGCCTTGATTTCTTCAAGGGTTTCATGTAATTCAGGTCATTGTTCTTCTGATTCATATCTCGAGGTTCCCCATGCAGCATGGTCGAAGTGCAAGGATGAACTGGACCGCATTTTCTCGTTTGAAGCCTCAGAAGATGTTACTCAGGTTTTTGTTCTGGGACCTCTTCACAAGGGCCCCGTGGCCTTCGGAGACGGGTGCAAGGTCTATGCCCCTGCAGACGGAGAGCTCTGCGGTTCGGATTGGAAACTGTCCTTACAAACACCCTCTTCGCTTCTGGATCTGGTTACTGTTTCCGATGACATCTGCTCGGAGGAGCAGAGCCTTGAGATCATCGCCCCCTATCTGAGTCCTTTGTTTCCCAACGCAAAGGTCTGCTACCTGCTTGCCACGGAATCCGGGGATGATGTCGAAAAGATTGTGGAGATTTTGAGAAGCGACTTTCCTTTTTCAAGGATTTTTATTAGCAATAATATAAATACAGAATGTGCCGCCATGTGGAAGGAGGCTTTTGACAGATGATCGGAAGAGACAGGATATTCTATGACAACGACAGACTCTGCATCGAGATTGCCAGAGGAGAGGGAGTTCTCAAGGGCTTTGACTCTCCGCAGAACAAGCAGGATGCCCTTCTGTACCACAAGGCACAGCTGATAGAGCTTCCCTGGCAGGGCGTTCAGATGATCGGAGACCGATGCTGTCTTGTCTTCTACCCGCACGAGATGCTCAAGGACCTTCCCACACCGTCTTTCGAGCTTTCCACCACTTTGAGAAACAATTCGCTTGAGCTTCTGCGAGAGCTCTCGCATGCCCTCGAGAATGCAGGAGAGAGCCTTTTCTGGAACATCGACAGCATTCCCCTTTCGAACTTCTGGTTCTTCGACAACGGAG
>JAGCUM010000226.1 GCA_017962865.1 Spirochaetales bacterium | reverse complement strand
TCCCGGTACGGCTATGAAGGCAGGTATCTGGCTTTCGATGAAGGACAGCACCATGGCAAGGGCAATCAGCATTCCCATATGAACAACTTTTCTGGTCTCCACGGCAGGCCTCACAACACGAAATCATAGCTGTCATCAGTCCCCAAGACGATGACGCTCAGCTTGTTCGGCAGACACACGATGCTCTGTCCTCCGAAGCGGATCCAACCCTGGCGGATGCACAGATGATTGGGGCAGATTGCCTCGATCATACGGACCCTTCCGTCCTTTATCTCGATTGTATTTGTACCGCCATTGATGTCATTGACTCCATCAACAGCTAAAGAATACCTGGCTATTTCCTGATTCTGGACCATTACACAGACGTAGGAGCCCGTCTGACCGCGACTTCGGGAGAAAACCAGAAGCACGATGCCGGCGGCAAGCAGAACCGCAATCAGGATGATATCCCGAAGCAGCCTTGTCCTCCTGTTTGTTCCCCTGTCCGCTTTGTCCATAACTGAAGATTAGACCATTGCTATGATCGACTCAAGACCCATGGTGTAACGGACACTGCTGTCCAGCCAGATCCAGATGGCATCAACACCCTGAAGCGATGAGACCAGTTCAAGGCCGTCCTCGAAGCTCATGCAGAACAGTGCCGTGGTCAGGGCATCGGCAAGGGCGCTGTCCTTACAGATTACCGAGACGGAAGTAAAGTACTCTGCCGGCTTGAGGGTATCCTTGTCGATGATATGGCCGTAGCGCACCCCGCCTACCGTGAAGAACCGCTCATAGTCTCCGCTTGTGACGCAGCTGCAGTCCGTAAGGTTCAGAGTGATGGCTACCTCGTCGGGGTTCAGGGGATCACGTATCCCGATGACCCATGGGCTTCCGTCACCGCGGTTTCCGAGAAGACGGATGTTGCCGCCGAAATTCATCGAGTAGCTGGTCACGGACCTGTCTTCGAGCAGTTTTGCCGCCTTCTCTGCCGCATAGCCTTTGCCCAAAGCCCCGGGATCGAGGCTTGCAAGCTCATCGGTCAGACGCAGTGTGTTTGCGTTCTCGTCAATCTCCACCAGATCGAATCCGACATGCCTTGCAGCTTCGGCCAGATCCTCATCGGAAGGTACATAAGGTTTATCCGCAACCCTGGCATCGTGCCAGAGCCTGAGAACTGCCCCGAGAGAGATGTCCATCTCCCCGTTTGTGAGGGCGCACATATCCTTTGCATACTTCACGAACTCTATCAGATCCGGGTCCACCTCGACGGCCTGACCTGCCAGCCTGTTTACCGTGCAGAGGTTGTTCATTCCATCGTACTCGTTGTAGATGTCCAGAAGCCTGTTCCAATGTTCCAGAAGGCCTTCCACCTCCTTGATGTTGGCATTGAAGGTCTCTTCGCTGTCCAAGGCATAGCTGCTTATCTTGCTGGCGGTATCGAAGTAGTTGAAGAACTCCGCATTCCGGACGGTGAGGCTCGATACTACCTTGATCTTGTCACAGGAACAGAGAAACAGAAGAAGCATCAGAAGGACTGCCGCAGCAGCACAGCGCAGGATTGTTTTTTTCATAACAGGACTTCCGGTTTTCAGGGTCATTATTCCCCGTAGAATTCAGTATTCATAATGATAAATCACACACCCCTTTGAAATCAATTCAATTCGCATCGGATTGACGGCCAGTCCGTGTGCAGTTAGAATCTCTAGTCGGAGGCAGTCCATGACAGCTCAGCAGATGTAGGATAAGTACAAAACAATAGCTCAGATTGAGGATAATGCTTATGATTCATGGGCATTCGGCAGCGATCCGGACACTCTGGCTGCTTTGGTGCTGAGCGGAAAAAAGACTGCTACGGCTTCGGTTGCAGTGCTTTACGAACTCGAGGGAGAAGCTCTCCCGAAGGCCGGCGAATACAGTGTGATACTGGACTCCCAAGACAGGGCGCTCTGCATCATCCGTGATACCAAGGTCTCAGTTGTCCCCTTCAGGGATGTGGATGCACAGCACGCTCGGCTCGAGGGTGAGGGAGATCTGTCGCTTGCCTATTGGAGGGATGTCCACAGAAGCTGTTTCTCCGAGTGGATGCAGGAGGACGGTCTTGCCTTTACAGAGGATACGGAAATTGTCCTTGAGAGATTCGAGGTAGTCTACAGACCCTGAGTCAGTCTTTCTTCAGAACCAGATCCACGGCTTCCTGAACGTACTCCGAGAGGCTCATCTGTCGCACGCCGGCAACTTCGAAGCACTTGTTCACAGGCACCAGGACCTTTCTTGCGCTGCTGCGCCCTATCGCTTCTGCCATAAGCGGAGTAATCTCTCCAAGCATGGAGTCAGCTGCGATAATGCCGATGGGACCGACAATGACATCGGCATCCCTTGAGGCTACCACCACCGGATTCTCGCCCGTTGCGCCTGCATCGGCTCCGGCCTTGAGCATCGCGGATGTTGCTATCGAGTTTGTTCCGACCGCAAGGATCTCGTCGGTGCATCCGCTTGAGCGAAGCTGCTCTATTACAGCCCTGCCGATCCTGCCGCCCTGTCCGTCTATAACGACAATCTTCATCAGATTACTCCCTTCACTTCGTAGCCGGCATCGGTGACGGCCTTC
>JAGCUM010000225.1 GCA_017962865.1 Spirochaetales bacterium | reverse complement strand
TTCGGCGACGGAGCATCCAGCCGCGGCAGCGTACATGAATCCATGAACCTTGCCTCCATATGGAAGCTCCCCGTGCTGTTCTACTGCGAAAACAACCGCTACGGCATGTCTGCCCCCAGCGACAAGATGATAAGCGTGGACAATGTCTCCGAACGTGCAGCTGCATACAACATGCCCGGCAGAATCGTCGACGGCAACGACATAGAAGCCGTCTACGAGGCAGTCTGCGAGGCATCGTCCTACATAAAGGCGGGCAACGGACCATATCTGCTGGAGGTGATGACCTACCGCTTCAAGGGCCATTCCAAGAGCGACAGAAGGCTTTACCGTACAAGCGACGAGGAGCAGCAGTGGCTCCTGCGCGACCCCATTCTCCTGTTCGAGCAGAAGATGATGGATCGCGGCTTTGCCACGAAGGAAGAGATAGCCTCAATTGAACAGGAGTGCCGCAAGGGTATTGCCCTGCAGGCGGAAACAGCCCTCAGGGAGAGCTCGGACAAGCTTACGGAGGACGAGGTCCTGAATCTCGTCTACGCAACCAGGGAGGACAGGTCATGACGTTCCGCGAGGCAATCAGAAAGGCAATGTCGGACGAGATGTCCGCTGACAGGAATGTCGTTCTCTTCGGTGAGGATGTAGGCGTCTACGGCGGCTGCTTCAAGGTTACCGAGGGCCTGTGGAAGGAGCATCCGGACCAGGTCATCGACACCCCGGTATCGGAGGAAGGATTTACCGGCATGGCCGTAGGTGCTGCCATGATGGGCCTCAGGCCGATAATCGAGATTATGTATGCTGACTTCTACACCCTCATCTTCGATCCTATAGTCAACCATGCGGCAAAGACACACTTCATGAGCGGCGGACAGTTCTGCTGCCCCATCACCGTGCGTCTTCCCGAAGGCAGCGGAACCGGACACGGAGCTCAGCACACACAGAGCCCGGAGGCCCTGTTCATGAACGGCACCGGTCTGAAGATAGTTGCCCCTTCCAACCCCTCCGATGCATACCATCTGCTGAGGGCATCGATCAGGGACAACAACCCGGTTCTGTTCTTCGAGCACAAGCTTCTGTACCCCATGGACGGAGAAATCTCCCCCAAGCCCGTGGAGCTCGGAAAGGCCAAGGTAATCGGAAACGGTCTGGATGTGACCATAATCGCCTACTCGCATGCGGTATCCACCGCCCTTGAGACTGCGGAGCTTCTGCACGGCATGGGAATCAATGCAACCGTGGTGGACCTCAGGACCCTCAATCCCCTGGACAAGGAGACCATCTTCAAACAGGTGCGAAAGACCGGTCGAGCGGTTCTTATCCAGGATCCGAACGGAATCGGAGGCATAGAGGCACAGGTATGTGCATCGATCTGTCAGGACAGGGAGACTTTTGCATCACTGAAGTGTCAGGTCCTGCAGTTCAGCGGAAAGGACACCCCGATTCCCTTCTCCAAGGACCTTGAGAGACTTACCATCCCTCAGGCGGATAAGATTGCTATAGAGATAGGCAAACTCTTCTGAAATCTTCTTTAAATTGTCCTATTGCCTCTTTGTCGGAACACTGGGCCATGCCCTGGAAAACGGGATTTCTGCCGCCGCCCTTGGCGTTTATCTTTGCCAGAAGCGGACGCACTGTCGCATTGTAATCCAGTTTCTCGTATTTTCCCTTAAGGACAATCAACCATTTGGCCTTCTGGGCATCGGACATATCCAAGGCCAGCAACGCAAGATCCTCACAACGCTCGGAAGCCTTTGCAAAGCCCTGCATATCGCCGGTCCCGGTTTCCAGGATGCAGATGCCGTCCTTATCCGTATTATCCTTTATTTCATAATAGGCAAGCTGTCTGGCTGCATGTTCGCCCTGGCTCTTTGCCTGTGAGAGCGCACTCTGCAAGCTCGAGACTTTGGCAGTCAGCTCGTCCGGCCTGCAGCTGAGGTCCCTGCTCATCGTACGGATGATCGAGATGTCTTCGAGTGCTTCAACGACTGCCTGCTGCCCGCATCTGAAGTATAGACGCACATGGCCGCGGATCTGCTCCTGCCCGATGCAGTAGACAAGACCGATTTCCCCGGTACTCTTTACGTGCACCCCTCCGCAGGCGATGCGGTCCACGCCCTCTATCTCCACGATGCGCACGTCGCCTTCTACCTTTATGCTTCTCCTGAGCCCTAGTGCCTCTGCATCGGAATGGCTCATTTCATGGTACAGAATTGCATGATTATCACGGATTTTTGCATTGGCTTCCAAAACCAGACCATCACTTGTCTCCTGCGCAATCTCCGCCTTATCGGTCTCTATGGTAAGGTATTCGTCTCCCTGATGGACTGCCACGGTACCTACCGAATACATGGTGAAAAGAAGACCCGAGAGCATGTGCTGGGCAGTGTGCATGACCATGAACCTGTATCGGTGGTCCCAATCGAGCTTCATTGTAAGGACAGAACCTTCCTCCACGGGGGCATCCTTCTTGAGAATCAGCACGGAGCTTCCGTCATCGGCCTTGCGTGTATCGAGGACTTCAAACGATCCCAAAGCCCCCCTGTCGCCGGGCTGGCCGCCGCTTTCGGGGTAGAAGATGGTCCTGTCCGTCAGAACCTCCGTTGCCTTGTCCGTATGAGTGACTTTCAGAACCGTGCATTCCAGCTCCCTGAGGTATGTATCCTTGTAGTAAAGCTTGTCCATATTCATGGTTTATATTATCTTTCATTTGCAGGAGAAACAACTATGGCAAGAATCAAATCAGCATGGGAAATCGCACTTGAGAAAACCCAGGACATAGAGATAGATGAAGCAAAGTACAGGACAGACAAGCTCACCAAGGAGGGCATGGCCCTTGCCGGGGGCTACCTGAACAACACAGACCAGAAGGCTGATGAGCTGGCTGCCAGATACGCCGCCTACTCCGAGGAAGACAGAGCCCTTGTCCGCAGCGGCATGGTCGGCACCATTCTTTCGAACGTCAGCCTGCCCTCCGACGACATCTATCAGATGCGTTTCGACCGCACACGTGACCTTGTGAACCTGGTGACCTCGGGCGACCCGCAGGCAGATGATCTCATGCACCAGATCGGAGACTTCCTCAAGCAGTACCTGGATGCCAAGAGCGCATTCGTGGACCGCATGAAGGCACAGATCCAGCAGGCCATGGAGAACAATCCCGAGGGTGTGAACACTGCCCAGTATTCACAGATAATCAACCAGAACCTGAAGAAGATGGAAGGTCAGTACTCCGAGGCCCTGGAGAACACCAAGGCCGCACTCAGAGAACTGCTGGGTTAACGCATAATCACCGATAATTACAGTTTCTCGAGAGAAGATAAAGACAATATTGATTCATGCTTATTCCCTCTTTCTTGGCGTTGATTGAAAGCATCATATGCAAACTTCTGGGAATCCTGAGCTTGAACTGCCCTGAATAATCCTCTTCATTTTCCTGAATGGGTTCAGGGATAGTCAGACCTTCCTCAATCGCAGCTTTAAGCCACTCCCTCTTAGCATCCTGTACGCTCTCGGCTATTTCCTCTACGTTATCGACACAGGTGATACATCCGGGAAGCTCGGGAAAAGAAATCGTATATCCACCTTCCTCGATATCGGGAACAAGAACCATCCTGTATGGAAGTGACATGTAGTAATCAAGACTCTTTGTCATTGCTTTCCTCTTCTTCAATTTTCCTCTTCACCAACTCGACATAGGCAACTTTTATGGGGTTGTGCTTCGGTATGGTAATCGGGAATCTTCCCTTTTTCCGGAATGTCATATGACTTCCACCGCTACCGGAAGGAGTCATGCTATAACCTAATCTCTCAAGGACCTTCTTAAGCTCATCAAACCGCATGTTTTTGTCCAATGAACTGATCCTTTGAAGAAGCTTTTCGAACTGGGGCATTCTTCCTCCTTAACTATACATGGTGTCATATATGGTGTCAAGATACCACGGGGATGGCAGTGGCATAGGCAACTGTAGGGTTGCCTTCACTATCCCTTTCAACCGTATATCTGACTCTGAACGGTAGCCTCTCGCTGGTAAGAAGCATGATTTCGTCGATATCCTCACCGGAATCGACCTTGGACATGACCTCGCGGTATCGGTCTCCCTCGGGGAAGATGCACATCTCAATGGCGGATTCGGGGTAATTGTTCAGCCTCTGAGGCAGACCGAGGACCATCTGACAGCGGAAGCACGGATAGATTGCCTTTTCTGCGATGTTGTACTTCCAGAAGAACATGTTCACCTGTTCGGCTGCATGCATGAATATGTCTTCGCGGTCCTCGATGGATTTCATAAGCTGCCTGTTGCTTTCAAGGAGCCTGACCTTGTCGGTAACGTCTTCGATGCTCAGATAGAAGAGCCGGCATTCCCGTTTGCGTGCCAGGAAGCGGATCTTGTTGTAGCCCCAGAACTCCCTGCCCGTACCGTCTATGTCCGGACAGCAGGTCATGCAGCTGGTCTCCTCTCCGCTTCTGGCAGAGTTGTCCAATGCCCGGATGAAATCAGATGCGGTTTCTTCCGTCATTCCGGAGACGAGATCATATTGTCTCTTTGCGTAGTCTTCGCGACCTACGCCGATGATTTCGAAAAACTTGTCGTTTATGCGTATTGCGGCAACCTTTCCGTTAGAGCCTCTGCTCAGGATTGCAGCCCCTCCGACATAGCTGTTGAAGACAAGCGTCGACTGGGAGTCGATGTCGAAGAAGTCGATGACATTCGGAACCTCCCTCTCCTTCTCTTCGCCTCCGTACGGCTGTCCGGCTTCTTTTTCCAGCAAAGCCTCCAGAGTAACGGCATCCATCGGACGGCAGAAGTAATAGCCCTGCATCTTCAGACACCCCACGGACTTGAGGAAATCAGCCTGGCTTTTGGTCTCGACACCCTCGGCAATGACATGCATGTCTATGGCATGGGCCATCTGGATGATCGATGTGATGATGCTGCCGCTTCTGTGGGACCTGTCCGTGGCAGAGAGGAAACCTGAATCCATCTTGAGGACCTCGACCGGCATGTCCTTCAGCAGGCAGAGCGAGGAATAGCCGCTTCCGAAATCGTCCATCTCGATTATGAAGCCCTCCGTCCTGAGCATTTCCAGAACCCGGATCAGCTGCTCCGGATTCTCCGAAAACGCAGTCTCCGTTATCTCCAGATGGATACTGTCCCTCTCCAAGCCGTATTTATCGAACAGGCCCTTGAGATAATCGGCCATATCATCGTGATAGAGATCCAAGCGCGAGACATTCACGGAAAGGCATCCGATGGGATAATCGGACTGCTTCCAGCGGGACAGATGCATACAGGCCTGATCCCATATATGCCTGTCCATCTCATAGATGAACCCGTTCTTTTCGAAGGTCTGGATGAAGGCAGAAGGTCCTTCGATCTCACCGTCGCGCCTGATGTGTCTTGCAAGCACTTCGGCACCGATTATCTTTCCGGTTTCATAGTCATATTGCGGTTGGAAGAATGGCACAAAAGATTGTAGTTCCGGACTTGAATCGATTGAGGATCTGATCCTGCTCATTTCGATGCCCCCAATTGCATCTTTTTCAGTTTTTTCTCAGATAAGAACAACAGCAAGTAAACGGTTTAGTGCATTTAGATTTTTATTACACAAGCTTTTATTTGTCAAACACATTCTGCATTTCAGGTTGATAAAAATGCAGTGTTGAGGAAAAGCTCAATTTGTTGTGTGCCCTTTTGATGTATCCATAATTTGTTCACTGATGTTACAAATAGCATGGATTTATATCTCATTTAAATGAACATCGGACTTGAAAACCTAGTAAATTACAGGTTATTATTCCATTAGGTCTGAAGGAGGCTTTGACATGAAGATTTCTACCAAAGGTCGCTATGCTCTGTGTGTGATGGTTGACCTTGCCGAACATAGGCAGGACGGTTATGTTGCCCTGAAGGATATCGCATCCCGCCAGAACATCTCCAAGAAGTATCTTGAGCAGATTGTCGCCCTTCTCAACAGACCCGAGATTCTCAAGACAGTCCGCGGGTCCCAGGGAGGCTACATGCTTGCAAAAGCCCCCGAAAACTATACCGTGGCGGAGATCCTCAAGATAGCAGAAGGCAGCCTAGCTCCCATTCCGAATCTCGAAGATCCTTCGGAAGCTGCGGCTGCCTCTGATGCTCAGCTGCTCCCCATCTGGCAGGGGCTGTACACTGTCGTCAATGATTATCTGGAGGGCATAACTCTACAGGACATCCTTGACCGTCAGATGGAAAGCTACGATTACAGTATCTGATTGTCAGTCTGCGAAAAGCGGGGTCGAAAGGTAACGGTCGCCTGTATCGGGCAACAGTACCACGATGGTCTTTCCCTTGTTCTCGGGTCTCTTTGCAAGCTGGGTTGCAGCAAACAGGGCTGCACCGGAGGAGATTCCAACCAGAACTCCGTCACGTCTTGCAACTTCCTTGCCTGTTGCGAATGCATTCTCATTCGAAACCGCAATGATTTCGTCGTAGATGGCTGTGTTCAGTGTGTCAGGTACGAAGCCTGCGCCGATTCCCTGGATCTTGTGCGGTCCTGCGACACCCTTTGAAAGAACCGGAGAGCTCTCGGGCTCGACTGCCACGACCTTGACTGCGGGATTCTGTGACTTGAGATACTCGCCTACACCTGTGACGGTTCCGCCGGTACCGACACCTGCGACGAAGATATCGACCTTTCCGTCGGTATCGTTCCAGATCTCAGGTCCTGTTGTCTCCCTGTGGGCCTTGGGGTTGGCGGGGTTAAGGAACTGTCCGGGGATGA
>JAGCUM010000224.1 GCA_017962865.1 Spirochaetales bacterium | reverse complement strand
GGCATGTATACATGAGCGCCATCCGTCGGCAATCATAGCCGCAGGTTCGGCAGAAGACTTCGATGCAAAAAGCATTGAAGCCGTGGCAAGTAGCTCCATGGGTTACTACGCCTCGACGACATCATTGGCTAAAAGCGGATACAAGGTCCCGGCTCCGGATCTTCTTCTCAAGGACAATGACATCTTAGGTCCCTTCAGGGTCCTTCATACACCCGGGCATACCGGTGGTTCGATCTGTCTGTTCAGCGAGGAGCACAAGGTGCTGTTCTCAGGGGATACTCTCTTCAGGCATTCCTACGGGAGAACCGACCTCGGGGGTTCTGAAGAACAGATGTTCAGATCCCTCAGACGGCTTCTGTCGCTTCCGGCAGACACTACGGTCTACCCCGGTCATGACGAACCGACCATCATAGCTGACGAGAAAAGATACTTCGGATTTTAATCAATACAAGAAACAACAGCAACTGAATAATCGACGGGAGACAGTGCCGAGAGAAAAAGACATACCTTATCGGTAGGCTTTTGAAAGAGGCACTGAAATCACGGATGAGTATTCATTTGCTCAGCGTTCGGAACTGCGCTTGCAGGGCATACACAGAAGTGCATAGGGAATAGCCCTGAGTCTGTCCTCGGGGATTCTCTTTCCGCACATGGCACAGACACCGTATTTTCCGTTCCTGATTCTCACCAGAGCCTGATTGATGGCGTTGAGCTTGCCTGCATCGATCTTTCCGATGGCTTCCATTTTCTTGGAAGCGAGGTCATCGCTGGCGATGTCAACACTGTCACCCGTACCGGATGAGCCTACGAGGTTCTGGAAGTCGCTGTCTGACTTCGAAATCTTGGCAAGCAGGTTGCTGCGCAACTCAAGGAGATTCTGCTCCATTTCTTTCTCAAAGGCTGTCATCTCATAATCCATATCAAACTCCAGGCGACATTGGTCGCAATGCTAGTCAAATTGCATAAGTAATATGCACATGAAAGAGCAAACCGTCAAGACAAAAATAGGATTTAGTTAGTGTTTACTTCACTTTCTGTCGGGGAACATGATGTCATCCGAATAATTGGCGTATTCGGACCCCTTCTGAGACTTGCCGTTGCGCTTGTTAGTACGCCTGCGTTCCGTGCGTTCCCTGGTCTGTTTCCTGTACGATCTTCCGGAACTGATGAGCATGGCAATCGGCCTCGTTGCCTCGACGTTGGCACATATGATCTGAAGGATGCTCAGAAGCGGCACGGCAAGGAACATACCGACTATGCCCCATACATATCCGAAGGCACCGAGTGAAACCAGGATGATGAAGGGGCTCAGGTTCAGCGAGTTGCCGGAGAGTCTCGGATCAAGGAAGTTTCCCACGATATTCTGGATGAGGATGGCACCTATGCCGACAAAGAGGATCGGTCCGATTGCCGGAGCGAACTGGATGATGGCCATCAGCGAGACCAGAACCGTAATTATGATGCTTCCGATGGTGGGGATGAAGTTCAGCACTACTGCCAGAACTCCCCAGAGGAGTGCAAAATCAAGTCCGACGATAAGGCAGATGACATAGAAGAGAGCTCCGGTCAGGATGCTTATGAAGACCTTGATGGTAATGTATTTGCTTATCTGTCTGATGATTCTGTCCCAGATTACCGTAAGCTTGTCCCCTTCTCCGTCCTTGATGAAATTCAGGAGCTTGGGGATGATCACGTGACGCTCACCGAGAAGGAACACGGTCATGAGTATGATGAGAAGCACACTGCTGAGAATGCTGATGGCAGAACTGGAAACGGATCTGAGAGAAGGCATGATCACGCTTCCTACCCAGTCGATTTTCAAAGCAGAGAAGAAAGAAGCATCCTCAGGCATGTCTATCCACCTGCTTGCGATGCTCTTGAGAAGCCCGTCCAAGTCGTTGATTCTCGCAGCATAATCGGGAATCTTCTGGATGAGCATGTCTACGCTGAAGAACACGAACCACACGAAGAACAGTACGACCGCAACGATGACCAGAACCGCGATGACCGTGGCCAACCAATGCGGGAACTTGGCTTTTTCCAATGCCGATACCAACGGAAGCACCAGCAGGAAGATGAAGAATGAAAGCAGAATCCTTATGCTTACGGCGCCGGATACCTTGCTGATGGCAAGGGCCGCAAGAATCAGCAGGATAACCATCACGGTTTTCAGAATTGAAATGTTCTTCTCGGTTTTCTCGGTCATACATCATATGTTAACCCACCTTGGAAAATCTCGCAATATGACATAAAATGAGCGCATGGACAACAATGGCAATCTGGACCGCATAGAGATAGTCCTCTGCGACACTCAGGACGGAGCCAACATAGGCAGTGTCTGCCGTGCAATGAAGACCATGGGACTGACTCATCTGACCCTCGTGACGGACAGGATCTATGACGAGGAAAGAATCCGTACCCTCGCCCTTCACGCCTATGATCTTTACGAGAATCGCAGGGAATTCACAGACCTGAAGGAAGCAATCAAAGACAGCATTCTGTCCGTCGCAGCCACAAGAAGATCCGGCAAAGGCCGCAAGACAAGCAGAGTCAACCCTGAAGAACTTGCAGAGCATATCAACGGTCTCGGAGCGGGCAAGGTCTCCGTGGTATTCGGATGCGAATCCAACGGGCTTTCCGATGAGCAGGTCAAGGCCTGTTCCACCGTCGTCACCATACCTACCAGCGACTAGTTCCCGTCCCTGAACCGCTCGCAGGCAGTTCAGATCATCTGCTACAGTCTCTTCCAGCGTCTCAGGCCCGACAGCGGACAGTCGAATGTGGTCCCGTCTTCAAGAAT
>JAGCUM010000223.1 GCA_017962865.1 Spirochaetales bacterium | reverse complement strand
GGTCCTCGCGCCGGGTGAGCTCTATTCCGAAGTCGCTGTAGATGAAGCTGTTCTTGACCAGAAAGTCGTCTACCGAGCGTTAGACCTCGAAGCTGTAGGGAACTATCAGGCGCTGCACGTCCCTGAGAGAGCGGATTTCATCGTAGAGCAGTCTCTCATGCAGGGCATGCTGATCTATGAACAGAAGCGTGTCTTCCTGTTCCACAACAAGGAAGGTATTGAACACCTGACCTATGTACCTGTATTGGGGAATAATCTTTGTAGTAGTGACGACTGATGGGGCTCTTTCTGCACTTTCCGCTGGTGCCTTGGCAGGGCTCTCTGCCTTCTGCCGGGGAGCGTCGTCTTTCTTTGAAAGAATGGCCTTTGCGCTCTCGAACCATGAAGAATCGAAAGGTTTTGCGGAATTCTGGGAAATTGTCGGCTTTGCGCTGCCTGTGGAGGCAGGGGCGGCAGTGTAGGGCCTTGCAGGAGTTTCCCTGGCCTCGGAAAAGAGTTGGGGAACCTCTGTGGTATCGGCCTGTTTATATACCAGGGCATTTCGGATCATCGTGGTGATTGCACCGTAGATTGCGCTCTGGTTTCGTAGTTTGCATTCGCGTTTGGTGGGGTGGATGTTGAAGTCCACGAGGGCGGGGTTGGCATCTATGAAGAGATGGAAATAGGGGAAGGCCCCGCCGGGAAGGGCTGCCGAGTAGGCGTTGGTTATGGCCTGGACGAACTGGTAGCTGTCGATGATCCTGTTGTTGACAAGGATTCTGATCTGGGTCCTGTCGCGTCTGTGGCAGCTCGGATCGGAGCAGACGGCCCAGAGGCTTTCGTTCTCGCCCTTGTAGCTCATCTGGAGGATCTGCGCCGGGACGAATGACTTGTCCAGCGAAAAGACCTGCAGAGAGCGGTTTTTCCTGTCCGTGCGCTCGAAATGAAGCTTTAGCTCACCGTCCGAGAAGAAAAGGAATTCCACATCCTCGAAGCCGAGGGCCTTTTCCAGAAGCGTTTTGCGGCATTCTGCGGCCTCGCTCTGGGGGCGCTTGAGGAATAGCCTGCGTGCGGGGATGTTTGCGAACAGGTCCTCCATGCATACGGAGGTTCCCTGCATGATGCTTCCCGGGACCACGGAGCTTCTGTTTCCGTTGTCTACCGTGATGCTGTTGCCGTTTGAACTGATTGTGAGTTTTGAGCAGGCTGCAATGCTGCTCAGGGCTTCACCTCGGAATCCGAGGGTCTTTAAATTGAAAAGGTCATCGAGGGAACGGACCTTGCTGGTGGCGTGGCTGTTGCACGCCAGAAGCAGATCATCGGCATCCATGCCGACTCCGTTATCGATGACCGTTAGGCTTTTTATGCCGCCTTCTTCGATATAAATGCTTATCTTTGTGGCTTTGGCATCAATGGAGTTGTCCAGCAGCTCCCTGAGCACGGAGGATGGCCTTTCGACCACCTCTCCTGCTGCTATTCGGGATGCTACAATCGGGTCAAGCTGCCTGATTGATGCCATTGCCCATGGTCCTTATCAGAAGGAGAAACCGATTCCTGCTGATACAGGTATTGCAATCTTGCTCTTCACAGCCATGACATCTGCTCTGATGAACATGCTGAGAGTCGTGGGACCGATGTCCGCTGCGAACTTGGCCTCTGCGAAGATTGTCGAGACTTCAGGATCAACGATGCCAGCGAGTGCTGCTCTTCTGCCCGAACCGTTCTTGATGGCCTTGAGCAGGTTGGCGACACGACCGGCGAAGCCGTTGAATACGGCACCGGCTGTGAAGGTGAACTTGCCGAGCAGGACATCAGCCTGGATGTTCATGGTGTCTGCAGAGATGCTCTCTGTGTTGCCGTACTTGGTAAGCACGGTGTTGTAGACCAGTCTGCTGGAACCGTTGATTGCGAACGGAGCTCTTGCCTCGGCTCTGAACCTGAAGAACTCGGTGTTGACGCCGATGCTTGCGATGACATCGATGGACTTGCCTCTGGCTGTTGAGATGACATCCGTCGGACCGTTGTTGATGATGTCGTTGAAGTTGTATCTCACTGAGTAGGCTCCGCCGAGACCGAAGGTGATCAGACCGGAGGTCTTCTTGAACTGACCTTCGATCATTGCAGCCTTACCGGTCTTTCTGAAGGATGCTACCGCACCGCCCTCGAGAGCGAAGTCAATGCCCTTGATGGTGAACGGGATGTATGCATCTCCGCCGGGATAGTAGGAGATGTCCTTGAAGCCGTTCTTGAGGTCAGCAACGACGCTGAGACCGATCTGGACCTTTCCGACCTTGAAGAATGCCCTTGCACCGGCGAACTGTGAGCGACCCTGGAGCTTGTTCTCGAGCTGAAGGTCATCGACGAATGCCGTGAATCCGAACTCGGATGACTCGAACTTCATTGTTGCAAGCAGCTTGTCCTGCAGATCGTAGGAGCGGCTGAGATCGCTGAAGATCGGGCTTCTGAACTCAAGCTCGGACTTCCTGTCGACGTTGATGGAGAAATCACCCTTGGTGTAGTTGAGCACTGAGATGAAGCGCATTACCGTGTTGACGGCGCCTGTGATGCCGCCCTTGAATACGAACGGGTTGGCAAGCTTTCCGCTTCTGATGTCGGCAACGAGGTGCATACCGAACTTGAAGTTTCCATAGGAGAAGATCGGGTCGACGATGACCATGTAGTTCTTCATGAACACACCGGCTCTCTCGTGCAGGAACATCGGATCTGCGAAGTAATCGCCTCTGTCACCGCGGCCGTAGATGAACTCGATGTTGGCGCCGAATCTGAACTTCTTCTCGGGCTCCTGCTCGACGACAGGCTCTGCGACAGGCTCTTCGGCCTTCGGAGT
>JAGCUM010000222.1 GCA_017962865.1 Spirochaetales bacterium | reverse complement strand
CCACGATCATATCCAGTCTTGCACTTTCGGGAATTGATTTCTCCACAGACCTGATATCTTCAAAAGTGCTTGCATCCGGAATCCAGCAGTTATGGTCCTGCACCAGGTCCAGACCGAATACTGTATGTTTCTCTGCAGTCTGAGGGACATAGGAAGGATCGATCTCAAGAACCAGAAAGCTTCCGCCCTTCTTTGCCTTTAGTATCTCCAAAGCCTCAGGCTCGTAACCCGGGGCAATGACTCCGTAGGAAACCTCCTTTGAGATTATCGAGGCAGTACATCTGTCACACACATCCGAGAGGCTTACGAAATCCCCGAAACTTGCCATGCGATCCGCACCGCGGGCCCTGATGTATGCAGTTGCAAGGGGGCTCAGATCCATGGAAGGAGAAACGAAGTACATCTTCCTCTCAGTATCCGACAGAGGGACCGACACCGCTGCGCCTGCAGGTGAAACATGCTTGAATGAGGAGGCTGCGCTCATACCGGTTGCGGCCTTCAGTTCGCTCACAAGCTGCCATCCGTTCAGGGCATCCATCAGATTGATATAACCGGCTCTTCCGTTGAGTACTTCCACCGGCATGTCACCCATGCTCTCGAGGTAAGCGTTTTTCTGATTCGGATTGCATCCGTACTTAAGCTCGATTTTCATAATTATTCACTCTCCCTTGCATTGAAAACCGTTTCGATATTTGCTTCCCTGACGTAGAGGGATATGCGGTTTTCACTGTCAAGACTTCTCCATATCTGCCTTGCGCAATTGTCCTCGGAATCCAGGATCCGCGGCTCTCCCACAAAGGAAACCAGCGGGTTCGAATCCCCCTCGTATGTATGGAGGATGCGCACCTTTCCGACTACCTTCGGATAGCTCCAGACCTTGCGCTCGCAGCTTCCGTCCGCAAGGCGGCGGTTTATGCCGAACTCAAAGGTATCGGGCCGTATGACAAGGGATATTCTGGGGGTAAAATTGGGCGCATCGGGCTCGAAAGTGCATTCTGCGAGGGCATCTTCAAGTGTTTTGCCTTCTTCAATCGCCTTCTTTATCACAAGGCTCTGGTCGCCGTTCGCAACCACCGTGCAGTCGCCGGCCTTCAGTATTGCCGGGTAGATGATCAGCGACGGATCTTCGACCTTCGTTTCATCGAAAGGCCCGGTCCGGACCTCTCCGTCCGATACCACGAAAACCCTGTTGCGGCTGTTGGGACTCCTGCCCATGATGGCATAGGCATAGACGAGCTTTCCGGATGGGGTGACTCCCGCTGCAATGATTCTCCCCGGATACCTGTTGGTGCATAAATATTCCGAAATCCTCATGTCCGAATGATAGCACCAAACAGCCTGCTAGGCAATTGATAACGAGGCTGAAAATATAGTACATTTGAAGTACATGAAAACCACGAAATATGATGTCATAATTATCGGAGCCGGACCGGGAGGAATCTTCTCGGCCTACGAGCTTATGAAGAACAACAGCAACCTCAGGGTTGCAGTAATCGACATGGGCAAAGCCCTCGAACAGCGCAAGTGCCCCATCGACGGGGATAAGGTCAAGAGCTGCATAGGCTGCAAGCCCTGCTCCATCATGTCCGGATTCGGCGGCGCCGGAGCTTTCTCAGACGGCAAGTACAACATCACAAATGATTTCGGCGGAACACTTTGCGAGTATATCGGAAAGAGAAAGGCAACCGAACTCATGCAGTATGTGGACCATATCAACGTCACCCATGGCGGCGAGGGAACCAAGCTTTACACGACATCCGGCTCGGAGATCAAGAGACTCTGCATGCAGAACAAGCTCAAGCTCCTGGATGCATCGGTCCGCCACCTCGGAACTGACATCAACTTCGTGGTACTCAGGAACCTCTACAACGAGATGAAGGACCATATCGACTTCCATTTCCTCGAATCCGTCAAGAACATCGAGGTTCTGGAAGACGGATACAGGATCGTAACCGACAAGGGCACCTACGATTGCACCAAGTGTATCGTCTCTGTCGGCCGCAGCGGAAGCAAGTGGGTCGAGGAAGTCTGCAAGGACCTCGGAATCGAAACGCTCTCCAACCGTGTCGACATCGGAGTGCGCGTCGAGCTTCCGGCACAGATCTTCGCACCGCTTACCGACAGCCTCTATGAGAGCAAGATCGTCTACCGCACCGAGAAGTTCGAGGACAACGTGCGCACCTTCTGCATGAATCCCTACGGCATCGTGGTCAACGAGAACACCAACGGCATCGTAACCGTCAACGGCCACAGCTTCGAGGATCCCAGTCAGAGAACCGAGAACACCAACTTCGCACTTCTGGTTTCAAAGCACTTCACAGAGCCCTTCAAGGACTCGAACGGATACGGAGAAGGAATCGCAAGGCTCTCCAATATGCTCGGAGGCGGAGTCATCGTACAGCGCTTCGGAGACCTCATCCGCGGAAGAAGAAGCAACCGCAAGAGAATCGAGGAGTCCTTCGTACGTCCCACACTCCAGGCCGAGCCCGGAGACCTCTCCCTGGTCCTGCCCAAACGCATACTGGACGGTATCATCGAGATGATCTATGCCCTGGACCGCATTGCACCGGGCACCGCAAATGACGATACCCTGCTGTATGGAGTCGAGGTCAAGTTCTACAACATGGAAGTTAAGGTGGACGATCACCTTGAGACAAAGTACAAGGGCCTCTACATGATCGGCGACGGCAGCGGAGTAACGCATTCGCTCTCCCATGCCTCGGCCAGCGGCGTCTTCGTCGCCCGCGAAATACTGGAATCGTTCTGATTACTTCTCAGGATTCCAGAATCCTGCGTGCACCTTCTCAACCTCCGGGGCAATCTCGGGGAACGGGCCCAGAATCTCGATGGGTTTCTGACCTGCGGCAATGATGGTGCGACATGATATGTTGAAGGTCGGATTCTTCTCATCCGAGCCCGTCATCTCAAGAAGCCTCTCCTCGGTAAGACCGTAGACGATCCTGCCGATATTGGCCCAGTAAATGGCACCTGTGCACATACAGCACGGCTCGAATGTGGTATAAAGGGTACATTTGGCCAGAAAGTCCTTGCTGAAGGTCTGACTTGCGCGGCTTGCCAGCATACGCTCTGCATGGGCCGTGGCATCATGCAGATCACGTTCGGCATTGCCCTGCTCCATCACGATGTTTCCGTTCTCATCTACCAGAACTGCTCCGAACGGAGTATTCCCGTTTTCTCTTGCCTTGCGGGCAACCTCATTGGCAGCAAGAAGATACTTGATGTGATCCATTATGTACTCCTATTCCAGATATTTGTCTCTCAGCGCCAGGATCTGTCTGTCCGTCAGCCCCAGACCACGCCTTATGAACGTATCGTAATCTCCGAACTGTTTCTCGATTTCCTTGTAATAGGCTTCGATGTAGCTCTGCTCTATGCCGAAGAGACTGCGTATCGATTCTTCCGCTGTCTTTGTCTCTTCTTCGCTGAGCTTTCTCGCCTTTTCAAACTCTGCCTTGATGAACGTCACATAGCCCTCGGTATAGGGCGAAAGGAAATTCTTCGTCCTCATGTAATCCGCAATGATCTCTTCCCTGGGGACACCGAGGATTTCCTCGATTATCACAGCTCCTATGCCTGCCCGATCCTTGCCCGCGGAGCAGTGCCAGAGCACAGCCTTGCCGTGGTCTTGGAGCAGAACCTCCAGAAAACGGGAATATCTCGATATGCAGAAATCGGTTACGAACTTACGGTACATGGTTCTCATGTACTCTCTGGCAGCCTCGGGCCTGAAGGCCAGGTTTGCAATCAGCTGCTCGTCTGACTCCTCTTCCCTTGATATGCCGGAAGTGAAGTTCTCGACTATGGGGATATTGATGTTGCTTACCCCGTCAAGAATGCAGTCCGGCTGGTCTTCGATTTCACCGGAGTTTCTGAAATCGATGACAGTATCGACCATTGAGGCAAGCTTTGCCATATCCGATCCGGATAGCCCTACCAGCTGGCCGCTTCTGATGAGTTTTCCACTCCTGATCCGCCTGCCGTCGGATGCAACCATCCCGCCAAGATCCCTGGTGTTTGCAAGTGTCTCGAGTTCAATCAATGTGCTCATGTTTCCTAGGATAACCCTAAGGATGGACTTTGAAAAGCTTACTCGTTGAAGAGATGAACCTTCTTGGCGAAGAACTCGGAAAGCTGCTTGGGTGTCTCCCTGCATCCGTTCTCCAGCCAGAACTTGTACATGTTGAAGAGTCCGCCCGAGAAGAAGCACATGTTGTAGAAGCCCTTCGTATCATTGGCATATGCTAGCATTCCCTTGTCGAAGGCATCCTTTGCAAGGACAATCATCCCGGCCTTGACCAGTTTGAGTCCGAACTCCTTCTGCTCCAGAAGATAGTCGAACAGAAGCACAAGGTATTCCTGGAAGTTCTTGGGCTTGGATGACTCCCACTTGGAAATGAAATCATCCGTAATCGAGGCGATGTGATACCTCAGGATATCTTCCTTACTGGAGAAATTCCTGTAATAGGCCATTCTCGAGACACCGGCCGTATCGACAATCTCCTGAATGCTGATTGTCGGGAACGACTGCTCGTCCATGAGATTCAGAAGCGACTGTACAATGCAGTCCTTGGTGAAACGGCTTCTCTCCGCTGAACTGGAATTCTGTCTTCTTGCCATAATTATGCTCCATAAACAGACGATTCTGTTAGAAATGTAACGTAATATCTGTAACGTGATAAGTGTAACACAATATCATCGTTTGTCAAACCGTATCATCGAAGTATCCGCAACACTCATATCGCGCATTAATTATCTAATATTGTTTGACAGCGTAAGAAAGTGGAGTCTATACTTCAATCTATAAAGAACAAATTACATGAACAGATGTTCATGCCACCTGAAGAAGGAAAAGGGGTTAAAAATGACCGGACTGGAGAAAAGAGTCGCTAGACTGTTTGCAAACAAGGGGAAGCTGTTCGTCGCAGCTTTCGATCATCCGCAGATTTATGGAACGATGCAGGGCCTGGAGAACACTCCCAAGCTGGTCAGCTCCCTCCGGAACAGCGGGCTCGACGGATTCATCCTCAACCCCGGCATGGTGGGACATATCGATACCCAAAGCTATGCGGACAAACTTCTTGTCCTCAGGGCCTCGGTCGGCGGAACGATGATCGGAGACAACTACCAGTCCTACGACAACGACCTTCATCAGAGCATCGCAAGCGCAGAGCTGGCAGCCGGCCTCGGAGCTGATGCCGCCCTATTCATGTTCGTTCTCAACGGCAAGCGCGACAAGGAATGTCAGCTTGAACTGGCAAGAGCTTGCGAAAGCTACCATAAGCTCGGCATCCCTGTCATCGCTGAAGTCCTCAACGCAGACTACACCATGAACAATGACACTGCCTTCATTGCCTCCGGTGCCAGAATAGCTGCCGAAATCGGAGCAGATGTCATCAAGACATTCTACTGCCCCGAATTCGATAAGGTAACCTCGAACTGCCCGGTACCGGTT
>JAGCUM010000221.1 GCA_017962865.1 Spirochaetales bacterium | reverse complement strand
CTGTCGGTGGTCCTCCAGTCGATTCTCAACTTCAGGCCGGGTTCGTTCCTGGATTCGCTGGGAAGCAACATGATCTCCCTGTTCATCGTCTTCGGACTGCTTTACTGGGTCGGTATGGCCCGCCTTATCAGAGGCCAGATCCTCTCCATCAAGCAGAACGAGTACATACTTGCAGCCAGATCCATCGGAGCTCCTACTGGAAGGATCATCAGAAGGCACATTCTTCCGAACTTCCTTTCGGTCATCATCATTTCCACTGCGCTTCAGATTCCGTCTGCAATCTTCACCGAAAGCTATCTGAGCTTCGTAGGTCTCGGAGTGCAGGCTCCGATGCCGTCTCTGGGATCCCTTGCGAACTCCGCGAGGGGAGGTCTTCAGAGCTATCCGTACAAGCTTCTTTTCCCTGCACTTACAATCTGTCTCATAGTCCTGAGCTTCAACCTTCTCGGTGACGGTCTCAGAGATGCGTTCGATCCCAAACTGAAGAGGTGATGTCATGGAAAGCGCAAACACTTTTGAAAAACAGCATCTTCTCAGTGTACAGGACCTTCATACTTCATTCTTTACCGATTCTGGTGAGGTTCACGCAGTCAACGGCGTGTCGTTCAATCTGGACGAAGGGGAGATTCTCGGAATAGTAGGTGAGTCCGGTTCGGGAAAGAGCGTCACCGCCTATTCGATAATGCAGATACTGGCATCCACCGGAAAGATCGTAGGCGGAAAGATTCTCTACAAAGGCGATGACCTGACCAAGTGGAATGAGAACAAGCTCGATAAGTTCCGCGGAAAATGCGTATCCATAATCTTCCAGGATCCGATGACCAGCCTGAATCCGGTTTTCACGATCGGAAACCAGCTCATCGAAGCAATAACACTGCATACCGACAAGAGGGGTGCGGAAGCCAAGGCCAGGGCCATAGAGCTTCTTTCCCTTGTAGGCATCAACGAGCCCGAGCGCAGACTCAAGCAGTATCCGCATGAGCATTCGGGCGGAATGAGACAGCGTGTCATGATTGCCATGGCCCTTGCCTGCGAGCCTGATATCCTGATTGCCGACGAGCCAACCACAGCACTGGACGTAACCATTCAGGCGCAGATTCTCGAGCTGATCCAGAGCCTTCAGAAGAAGCTCGGAATGGCTGTTATCCTGGTTACCCATGATCTGGGTGTGATTGCAGAGATGTGTGACAACATCATCGTCATGTACGGCGGCAGCATCTGCGAGAGAGGGACTGCGAGCGAAATCTTCTATAACCCCAAGCACGAATACACCAAGGGTCTTCTCAGATCCATCCCCAACGTCAAGGACATGAAGCAGCGTCTGGTACCCATCTCGGGTACTCCGATCAATATCCTGAACCTGCCGAAGGGATGCGCTTTCTGTGCAAGGTGCGAGAACTGCATGAAGATCTGTCTGCAGGAGCCGCCGGTGGAAATCGATATAAACGAGAACCATAAGGCATCGTGCTGGATGAATGTGAAGGCTGCCTTCGAAGGAGGCTGTGTATGAGTACACCCTTGATTGAAGTAAGGAATCTCAAGCAGTACTTCCCGGTAAAGACGGGGCTGTTCAAGACAGAGTCCCTGAAAGCTGTTGATGATGTCTCATTCTCCATCAATGCCGGCGAAACATTGGGCCTTGTAGGAGAATCAGGCTGCGGAAAGACTACCGTAGGCCGTTCGATTCTGCGCCTTTACGAGCCCACTGCGGGCGAAGTTCTGTACGACGGCGTTCCGGTTACTGCCAAGAACATCGCCAGCATGAGGCAGAACATGCAGATGGTTTTCCAGGATCCTTATTCGTCCCTCGATCCGAGGATGACGGTCGAGGACATAATCGGAGAACCCCTGGATGTCCATAAACTTTATGAAAACAGAGCCGAAAGGCGTGAGAAGATACTGACTCTGATGGAATACGTCGGACTCAATTCCGAGCATGCAACCCGCTATGCCCACGAGTTCTCCGGCGGACAGAGACAGAGAATCGGTATCGCGAGGGCGCTGGCCGTGAATCCGAAGTTCATCGTGTGCGATGAGCCGGTATCGGCTTTGGATGTATCCATCCAGGCCCAGGTCATCAACATGTTCGAGGACCTGCAGGTCAAGCTCGGCGTTGCCTATCTGTTCATAGCCCATGACCTTCTGGTCGTGCATCACATATCCCAGAGGATAGCCGTGATGTACCTGGGAAAGATCGTGGAGATGGGAAAGGCCGATGATGTTAACTACACCTCGATCCACCCATACACGCAGAGCCTGATGTCGGCCGTTCCGATTCCGGATCCCGACTATACCCGTCAGAGGCAGAGGATAGTGCTTCAGGGAGATGTTCCCAGCCCGCTCCACATGCCTACCGGATGTCCGTTCAGGACACGTTGCCGCTATACCTGCGATAAGTGTGCACAGGAAATGCCTCCACTTACCGACCGAGGCGGCGGACACATGGTGGCCTGCTGGGTCAAATGATAAGCGAATAAGTGGCGTATGCCATGTAAAATAAGGAGAGAAAAAGAAATGAAGAGAACAATTGCAATTCTTTTGGTACTTGTTGCACTCTGTTCTGCAGTCTTCGCCGCCGGAGCTAAGGAAGCTCAGCCGGCAGCAGCATCTGCAGCAGGCACAATCAACGCCGAGGAGTACAAAGGTGCAGACTATGTCGATCCTGTCAAGGGTTGGGCAAAGTACGATGCACTGATTGCAGCCATCAAGTCTGAGACCGATACTGCAAAGAGAACCCAGATGATGCACGAAGCCGAGGATATCCTCATGAGCAACTGGTGTGTCATCCCAATCTACTACTACAATGACCTGTATATGCAGAAGGGCTATGTAAGCGGTGTCTATTCCAACCCGTTCGCAACCAAGTTCTTCCAGTATGCAAGCCTTTCCAACGGTTCAACCACTCTGAGAATCAACCTTGCTTCAGAGCCCGATTACCTCGACCCGGCACTCAACAGCTCAGTCGACGGTGCATGTCTTGCCGCAGCTTCATTTGCAGGTCTCTACACCTACAATGCACAGGGCGTCACGGCTCCGGCTCTTGCTGAGGGTTACACTGTTTCAGACGGCGGTCTGACATACACAGTCAAGCTCAAGAGCGGTCTCAAGTGGTCAGACGGTTCCGACCTCACAGCCAACGACTTCGTCTATTCATGGAAGCGTGCAGTTGCCCCCGAGACAGCAGCCGACTATGAGTACATGTTCAGCGGCTTTGCAGGATACGAAGAGGGTGATCTCGCAGTCAAGGCAATTGACGACACCACTCTCGAGTTCAAGCTCATCGCTCCGTGTGCATACATCGAGGACCTCATGGCATTCCCGACATTCTTCCCCGTCAAGCAGAGTGCAGTCGAGTCCTATGCCGACTGGCTCACAAGCCCGGGCGGATGGTGCCAGGAAGCCGGCTTCATCTCCAACGGACCGTTCGTCTGTACTGCATGGAACCACGATGTTTCAATGACATACGAGAAGAACCCGTACTACTGGGATGCTGCAAACGTCAAGCTCGAGAAGCTTGAGTTCATGCTTTCCG